>NZCU01000001.1 GCA_002688395.1 Nanobdellota archaeon
CTTCAATATCTGGATGATCTACCCGTAGAGCGAGCATTAATGCTCCCCTTCTTCCTTGTTGGGAGACTGCATTGGTACTTTCACTTAGAATATGCATAAACCCTGGAACTCCTGGTGAAGTATCTACAGTTGAGTTTACGTATGATCCGCTTGGTCTTAATGCAGATAGGTCAACTCCGACGCCTCCACCGGTTCTATAGACTTCTGCGGCTTCAGTCATATGTTTATAAATCGCATCAAGACTGTCTGGTGGGAAGGTAGCTTTTTCTATATCTTCTAGATCTATACCTGCCCACTCCATAGCTATTACTGCTTCTTCATATGAAAGATCTTCTTTATGGATCTCCATAATTAGATTTCTAGATACAGGGTCAAATGTTTCTAATTGGTCTGGAGAATAGCCCCATGGAAGAGGGAGTACATAACAATTAGACATAGTTGGTTTTCTTCTTACGTCTTCCCTTCCAGCACCATGTGATATTCTCCCACCAGGAATAAATTTAAAATCTTTTAAAACCCCCATATATTCATTGTATTTTTGTTCTTGTTGTTCTGGGGTTCCAACACTAGAAATTGCTCTAGCAACCCTATCCCATACTTGTAAAGGACCTGTTTCTCCTTCAGCTAAATATTTGCCTCTAAAGACATCTGCTGTCATATTTTGTCCTTCTTGGTCTACCTGGTTTTTATAGAATTCATCAACATCAGAGGCTCTTGCAATATAACCTTCTAGGCCATCTTTAGAAATACCAGAATCTAATAGTGCTTTGTTTCTTCTATCTTCACTATATGGAATTGCTGCTACGATTTTTTATCACCTTAATTCTTTTATGTATTTTTTGAAATCATTAGTGTCTTTAAAGTCACGATAGACAGATGCAAATCTAATATAAGCAACGTTGTCTAATTTTTTTAGTTCTTTCATGACTTTTTCTCCAATTATTGTTGAAGGTATTTCATTTTTTTTTAATTGTAATAATTGTGCTTCAATTTTGTCTGTGATTTGATCAATTTTTTCTATTGGAATTGGTCTTTTTTCGCAAGCTTTTATTAAGCCAGTTCTCAATTTTTCTTTATTGAAATTTTCTCTCCTTTGGTCTTTTTTTTGGATACTTAAATTGAAAGTTTCAATTTTTTCGTATGTTGTGAAGCGTTTGTTGCATTTTATGCACTCTCTTCTTCTTCTGGTAGAATTCTCTAAGTCTCTTTTATCTACCACCTTTATTTTTCTTCCGTCACAAAATGGGCATTTCATTATACCACAACATATTGTGTATGTTATAATTGTTGTAACAATATGTAGTATTAATATTATTAAACTTATTTATATATATTCATATGCTAGAGAATATAAACGACTGTTTCATATGGAAAACTTTTAATAATTGTAAGATTACTTTTTATTTATGTCTAAACAAATTGCTAGATCAAGAATAAAGAAATTATTTGAGGAAGCTGATAAGGCTTTTAAGAAAAATAAGAAATTAAGTAATAGATATGTTGAGATAGCTAGAAAAATTGGGATGAAGTTAAATTTGAAAATGCCCAAGAAGTATAAAAGACAGTTTTGTAGGCATTGTTACAAATATTTGAAAAATGGGGTTAATTCTAGAGTTAGAACTAATAAAGGAAAAGTAGTTATTTATTGTATGGAGTGTAAAAAATATACTAGGATTCCTTTGAAGTAATCTGATTGTAAATTTTTATCCATTCTTTTTTAATCCATTGTTTTTCTAGTTTAATTTGATGGGCAAAACCTTTTTTTATTAATTCTTTGTTAACAATGTTTCCTTGGTGGGGGTATCTGTATAATTGTGGTAAGGGGCTATTAAAACCATGGAGATAATGGACTAGTTCATGAGCTATAGTTATATCAATAATGTATTCTGGAACTAATTCATGCTTAAATAAAGAGTTAATTACTATGTGAGTATCTTTTTCTTTTAATTTTATATGGCCGAATCTATATTTAGATTTACCTTTAAATTGTATTATTACTGTATTTTTCCTAGGCATTTCTGGAAATAAGAGTTCCCATATTTGATCTAGTTTAGATTCTAACCATGTTTGAGTTCTTTCCATTCTCTAAATCATTTTAGAAGTAATATTAATAGTTTACTACCTAAAGCTTTAAATACTCCCTTTTTTATAGCTATAATAAGCATAATATCTAGTAAAGGTATTAATAGTATAGGGGGAATTTAAATGGAAGGAACAGTTAAGTGGTTTAACACAAGAAAGGGTTATGGCTTTGTAAAAGGCGATGATGGAGAAGACTATTTTGTGCACTACACTGCTTTAGAGAAAGATGTTTTCTTAAGAGATAATGATAAAGTATCTTTTGATCCTGTTGAAGGAGATAGAGGAAAACAAGCTCAAAACGTTAAGTTACTTCAAAAAGGAAGCGAAATTGAAGGTTCAGAACAACCTCAAGAAGAATCTCAAGAAAGCGCACCTGAAGAAACTACTAACGCAGACTCAGAAGAATTTAGTGAATAAATAATTTCTATTTTTTTATTATTTTAATTTTTCTTAGAGGGAAGGATTTAAATAGGGAAATTTTTTATTTTTTATATGAAAACTTTAAGTTTTGAATGTACAGCTCATACTTTTGGTGTTGCTGTTGTAGATGATAAAGGCAGTATCTTATCTGATGTAAAATATCAATATACAGGAGAGAAGGGTAAAGGTATTGTTCCTAATGAAGCTGCTGAATATTTTAAAGAGGTTAGAGAAGAAGCTTTAAGTAAAGCATTAAAGGAAAGTAAGTTAAAAATAAAAGATATTGATTTTATTTCTATTTCTCAAGGTCCTGGTTTGCCTCTAAGTTTATATGCTGGATTAAATTTTGTTAAAGAGGTTGCTTTAAAAAATAAAAAACCGTTAATTGGTGTTAATCATTTAATATCACATTTAGAATTGGGGAAGTTATTAACTAAATCTAAAGATCCTGTTTTTATTTTAGCTACTGGTGCTAATACGCAGATAATTGCTTTTGAAGGTGGAAGATATAGAGTATTTGGAGAATGTTTAAGTATTGGATTAGGGAATGCTTTAGATAAGTTTGGAAGAGCTATTGGATTAGGATTTCCGGCTGGTCCTGAAATTGAAGAGTTAGCTAAAAATGGTAGTTACGTTGAACTTCCTTATGTTGTTAAGGGGATGGATGTTGAGTTTTCTGGAATTATTACTAAAGTTACTCAGTTAAGTGAGAAAGGGATTAGTAAAGAAGATTTATGTTATTCATTACAAGAAACTTGTTTTTCTATGTTGACAGAGGTTTCAGAAAGAGCTATGGCTCATTGTGGTAAGAAAGAGTTGTTATTAATTGGAGGGGTTGCTGCTAATAAGAGATTAATTTCTATGTTGGAAGTAATGTGTAAAGAAAGAGGAGCTGATTTTAAAGTTGTTCCGTTAAAGTATTCTGGAGATAATGCTGTACAAATTGGATGGCAAGGGATTTTAGATTATAAAGATGAGAAATTTAATGAAGATAAAGTTAAAAAATTAGATATTAAACCTGGTTGGAGAGTTGAGGAAGTTATTTATCCATAACTACTGAGAAGAAATTTACTGCATCTAATCTATAAAGAACAAATAAGACTATAATTATTAATATTAAGATTACTGCTATTAAAGCTATTTTACCAGCAAAGTTAATTTTTTGCCATTGCACCTGCTCTTTCATTAGCTTTTGTGAATAGCCAAGTTTGTATGTGCCGGTTTTATCCTTCCATACAATATTATCATTGTTAGGCATAGTGTATTTTACTTAATGTTGTTTTATAAAGTTTATTGTAATTTAAAAGTATATAGAAATTATACACTTTTAGAAGGTTCTGGTGTTTTTGAGGTTGGTGCTTTAGGAGGTGGTGGGGGAGGAGGTAGTGATTTTTTAACTGGCTTTTTTTGTTGAATTACAGGTTTTTTTATTTGAGGAATGGGTTGTATCTTTGGTTGGATAATAGGTTGTGGTTTTTTAGGTTGGATTGATTGTTGAACTTGAGGTTTTTTTAGTTTTTTATGAGAAACTATGAATAAGGACTTTGTAAAATTTCTTAGGATTCTTATGTTCTTTTTTTCTTCTGGATTAACTGGATTTTGGAGAATATCTACTATCTTATCTAATTCTTCCATAACTTTATCTTTAGTTGTGTCAGGATATAGGAATTTTTCTAGCATTATTAAAATTCTTCTGGGGAAATTGGTTTTTGTGGGATATCTGTAGCTGTTGAAGATCTGATATATTTTTGAATTAATATTAATCCACGCATAATTGTCTTATTTTGTTCTACTAATTCTGTTATTTTACTTAATAATGGTCTTAATCTTTCTTCTTCTGTTTCAACTACCATATGTTCTCCTGCTTCTTTGAATAAAGCAACCATTGAAGAGATATCTTTGGAAGTGTTAGTTTGAGCTTTTAGTAAATCGCTGTTTGTTTGGATTAAATCTACGATTTTTGATTGTAATTCTAGGCTATTTTTTGCTAATGCCTTAATTAATTCTGCTTGTGGTGTTGCTCTAGGAGTAGATTTTGCTTGTTTTTTAGCTGGCATTATTTCACCTCTATGATTTGGAAGATGAAGGAGTATAAATATTTTTCTTTTTGAATTTGTTATTATTGGTTAGTGGTACAAATAGGAAGGTTTATAAAGGGAAAATGTGGAATATAGAGTAAGAAAATGAGAGAACGTAAAACATATGGTTTAAATGGGAATGAGAGAACAGCTTATGCTGCCATGGTTAGAAGAAGAGGGTGGAATTTTCAAGATTATAAAGATCATAGTGGTCAATCACTTACTGTGACTTCTGCAGGGGTTGAGCTTGCTTTAAATGTTGTTTTTAGTGATGTTTTGAGAGATGAAACAATTGTTACTTCTTTAGATGAAAGAATGGATGCATTATTAGAAGAATTGAGAGAAAACATAGAAGAATAAAATGATAGTTAAAGAAACATTTTTACAAAAATTAAGAACAGCATTTAATTTAAATATTTACGAAGTTAAAATTTGGACTGCTTTATTATCTAGAGGTATTAGTACTGCTGGAGAATTATCAGATATTTCAGAAGTTCCAAGATCTAGAAGTTATGATGTTTTAGAAACTTTAGAGAAAAAAGGTTTTGTTATTATGAAATTAGGTAAACCAATAAAATATATTGCTGTTAAACCTGAAGATATTATAAAAAGAATAAAAAAAGATGTTCAAACTAAATTAGATAAAAAAATAAAACAATTAGAAGATGTTAAAGGTACTTCTTTCTTTGATGAATTAGAAACTTTACATAAGAAAGGTGTTAAAATAGTTGAGCCTAGTGATTTTACTGGAAGTTTAAAAAATAGAGAAAATATTTATCATAAAATCAGTACTATGTTAGAGAATGCTAAAGAGAGTATTACATTAGTTACTAGTGCTGAAGGTTTAGTAAGAAAACATGGTTTATTAAAGAAAAGTTTAAAAAAATTAAAAACTAAAGGTGTTAAAATAAGAATTGTTGCTCCTATTACTAAAGATAATTTAAAAGTTGCAAAAGAATTAGATCAATTAGGTGAAATTAAAAATACTCAAAGAATAAATGCTAGATTTGTTATTGTTGATAATAAAGAGATAGTATTTATGGTTTTAGGTGATGATGAAGTCCATTCAAATTATGATGTTGGAATATGGATGAATACTCCTTATTTTTCAACTGCATTATCTGATATGTTTAATATTGTTTGGAATAATTTAGAAGATGGTAAAAGTGTTATTGATAAGTTAAGTAAAAAATAATTATAATTTACTTTCAAAATCTTTAGCTATTTCTTCAATTTCTTTTAAATGTTGAGAAATGTCCTTTCTCATTTTTTTTATGATAGTACTTATTCTTTTCTCTCTTAATTTGTATTTATTATCTACATTTATTACTAAGCCAGATTCCATTAGTTTATTTAGATGGAAAACTACTGTTCCTCTAGATAATCTAGAATGTTCTGCTATATCATCGCTTCTTAATGGTGTTTTTTTATCTACTAATTCTACAAATACTCTATAACATGATCTTTCTTTGTCTCTATCACTATTAAATAACCCTAAAGAATTAGAAATCCATTGTAATTCTTCGTCTCTTTCTAATCTAGGTTTTTCTTTTTTAACGATTAATATTTTTCTAAACATAAATAATATAATAATAGAAAGGTTTATAAAGATTTGTGTTGACTTAAAATCAACAGTTGGGGTTAAATATGAAAAAACAAAATAAGTCTGATAAGCCTGAAAAAGCTAAAAATAAGGAAAATGAAGATTATTTAGATTCATTAAAAAGATTAAAAGCAGAGTTTGAAAACTATCAAAAACGTGTTGAGAAGGAGTCAACAGAAAATAGTAAGTTTAAGTCTGAAGATTTGATACTAAAATTACTAAATTTGAAGGATAATTTTGAAAGATCTTTAGAACATGGAAAAGATGATGAATTTGGAAAAGGGATTAAAATGATACTAGAACAATTTGAAGGAATTTTGAAAGATGAGAATGTTAAAGTTGTAGATGTTGAAGGAAAAGAGTTTGATGCTAGTAGGCATGAAGCTGTTGGTTTTGTGAAAGGTAAGAAAAATTTAGTATTAGAGGAAGTAGAAAAAGGATATGAATTATTTGAAAAAGTTATTAGGCCTAGTAAAGTAAAAATAGGCCAGGGGGAATAAAATGACTAAAATGATTGGAATAGATCTAGGAACTACAAATTCAGCTGTTGCTGTAATTGAAGGTGGAAAACAAAAAATAGTACAAAATTCAGAAGGACGTAATACAACACCAAGTGTTGTGCATATTAAAGATGGAGAAGTTGTTGTTGGAGAGATAGCTAAAAGACAAAGTGTTGTTGATCCAAAAAATACTGTTAGAAGTATTAAAAGATTAATTGGAACTAAAGATAAGATTGAAGTTGGTGGGAAAGAATATTCTCCGGAAGAGATTAGTGGTATGATTTTAAGTAAATTAAAAAAAGATGCGGAATCTTATTTGGGTGGAGAGGTTAAAGATGCTGTTATTACAGTTCCTGCTTATTTTAATGACGCACAAAGACAAGCTACTAAAGATGCTGGAAAAATAGCTGGTTTTGATGTTAAAAGAATTGTTAATGAACCAACTGCTGCTAGTTTATCTTATGGATTAGATAAGAAAGAAGATTCAAAAGTGTTAGTTTTTGATTTTGGTGGAGGTACTTTTGATGTATCAGTTTTAGAATTAGGCGATGGTGTTTTTGAAGTTAAAGCTACTTCTGGAGATAATAAATTAGGTGGAGATGACATCGATGATAAGTTAATTGATTATTTAGCTGATGAATTTAAAAATCAAAATGGAATTAATTTGAAAGATGACTTAAGTGCAACTCAAAGATTAAAAGAAGCTGCTGAAAAGGCTAAGGTTGAGTTAAGTACTATGCAACAAACTCAAATAAATATTCCATTTATAACTTCAGATGCAAATGGACCTAAACATTTAGATGTTACTTTAACAAGATCTAAGATGGAAGAACTTTGTGAAGATATTTGGAAAAGATTAGAAGAACCTACAAAAAAAGCTTTAAATGATTCTAAGTTAGAAGCTAAAGATCTTAATAAAGTAATTTTAGTTGGAGGAAGTTCTAGAATTCCAAAAGTTCAGGAGTTAGTAAAAAATATTACTGATAAAGAACCTGATCAATCTGTACACCCTGATGAAGCTGTTGCTTTAGGAGCTGCAATTCAAGCTGGTATTTTAGGTGGAGATGTTAAAGATGTTTTATTGTTAGATGTTACACCTTTAACTTTAGGTATTGAGACTTTAGGAGGAATTAGAACTCCGCTTATTGAAAGGAATACAACAATTCCAAGTAAAAAATCTCAAATATTTAGTACAGCTGCAGATAATCAACCTAGTGTAGATATTAATGTTCTACAAGGTGAAAGAGAAATGGCTACTGATAATAAATCATTAGGTAGATTTATGTTAGATGGGATTCCACCTGCTCAAAGAGGTATTCCTCAGATTGAGGTTACTTTTGATTTAGACGCAAATGGTATTGTTAATGTTAAAGCTGTTGACAAAGGAACTGGAAAAGAACAGAAAATAACTGTTACTGGTGGTTCTGGTTTATCAGATGATGAAATTAATAGTGCTGTTAAAGATGCTGAACAACATGCTGAATCAGATAAAAAGAAAAAAGAAGGCATTGAAGTTAAGAATAATGCTGAATCTGTAGTTTTCCAAACTGAGAAAATGTTGAAAGAGCATGAAGGTAAAGTTGATAAGGAAACTAAAGAAAAATTAGAGAAAGAAATTAGTGAACTTAAGGAAACCTTGAAATCAGATGATGTTGAGAAAATAAAAGCTAAATTGGAAGAAGTGCAGAAAGTTGCTCAAGAAATTGGAACTAAAATGTACCAAGAAGCTGCTAAAGCTCAACAAGAAAAAGAAGCTAAAGAACAACCTCAAAAAGAAGGGAACAAATCCCCTTCACCTCAGCAAAATAAAGAAGAGAAAATAGTAGATGCTGAGGTTGTAGAAGAAGATGTTAAAAAAGAAGATAAAAAGGCCTGAGAAGAGTAACTCTCCTCTTTTGAGAATTGTGGGAAGGTATCTTGAAACGAAAGGTATAGATCAAGACCCTAAAGATTGGTTTTTTTCAGGTGTTGATACTGAATTTCGTATTAGAAGAATTAGTGAATTTGTATTTGAGAATGTGCATAATCCCTCAGGAGAAAGAGTTTTTAGAAATAGGAATAGAGCTAGAAGAATAGTCACTCGTTGTTATAGTATAGGAAAAGAAGAATATGATAGATTACGAGGAGATATAAAATTATATCCTCATGATTCACTATATGGACCATTAATTAGAAGATGACTAAAGATTATTATGAATTATTAGGAGTTAGTAAAGATTCTTCTAAAGATGAGATTAAGAAAGCGTATAAAAAATTAGCTTTAAAACATCATCCTGATAGGGGTGGAGATGCTGAAAAATTTAAAGAAATTTCTGAAGCTTATGCTGTTTTAAGTGATGATGGTAAAAAACAACAATACGATCAATTTGGACATCAAGCATTTGATCAAAGATTTAGCCAAGAAGATATTTTTAGAAATGCTAATTTCCAAGATATCTTTTCTGAGATGTTTGGTGGAGGANAAGGAGGAAGTATTTTTGATATGTTTTTTGGTGGAGGACAAGGTGGAAGAAGAGAGCAGAGAGGAAGTGATTTACATTATGAAATGGAAATTGATTTTGAGGAAGCTGCTTTTGGTGTTGAAAAAGAAATTAATTTTCCAAGAACAGAAGCTTGTGGTGTTTGTAAAGGCTCAGGAAGTAAAGATGGTAAAACTGAAAAATGTAAAGAATGTGATGGAAAAGGACAAGTTAGGAGAATTCAACAATCTATTTTTGGTACTATGCAACAAATAATTACTTGTAGAAGTTGTAGTGGTAGTGGAGAACATATTGTTAATCCTTGTAAGGAATGTAGTGGAAGTAAATTAACTTCTAATATTAAAGAGTTAAAAGTTAAGATACCTAAAGGTGTAGATAATGGAAATCAAATTAGAATTTCTAATGAAGGTGAGGTTAATAGAGAAGGTAAACATCCGGGGGACCTGTATGTAACTGTTTATGTTAAACCTCATGAAATTTTTAGAAGAGAGGATAATGACATCCATATGGAAACTTCTATTCCGTTAAGTAAGGCTATTTTAGGCGGGATTGTGAAAGTTGATACTTTAGATGGGAAGAAAGAAAGTTTGAAAATTCCTGGTGGAACGCAGAGTCATACTACGTTTAGATTAAAAGATTTTGGAATTCCTTATGTTAATTCTGGTGGGAAGGGAGATCAATTTGTTAAAGTTATTGTGGATATTCCTAAAGCTAATAAGAAACAAAAAGAAATTTTAAAGAAATTTGATGAAAGTGGTAAGAAGAAATTTGGGTTATTTTAATGCTTCTATGTCTGCTTCTACCATCATTTCCACTAATTCTTCGAATGTTGTTGTTGGTTCCCATCCTAATTGAGTTTTTGCTTTAGTCGGGTCTCCTTTTAAGATATGAACTTCTGCTGGTCTGAAAAATTGTGGATCTACTGATACTATCGGGTTTTCTAAACTGTCATATCCGACCTCTTTTTCTCTCTCTCCTTCCCAGGTTAGATTTATACCAACTACACCAAAAGCAGTTTCTATGAATTCTCTTACTGTGTGATCTTGACCTGTTGCAATTACATAATCATCGGGGGTATCTTGTTGGAGCATTAGTTGCATTGCTTCTACGTAATCTCCTGCGAATCCCCAATCCCTTCTACTATCTAGATTTCCTATTTTAAGTTCTGATTGGGATCCTGCTTGAATTCTTGCTATAGCTCTTGTTACTTTTCTAGTTATAAATTCTGATCCTCTTCTTGGAGATTCGTGATTGAATAATATTCCATTGCTGGCATGTATATCGTAACTTTCCCTATGATTAACAGTGGTCCAATAAGCAAAAACTTTACTACATCCGTAAGGGCTTCTTGGGTGAAATCTTGTTGTTTCAGTTTGAGGAGTTTCTTGTACATTTCCAAACATCTCACTAGTGGAGGCTTGGTAGAATCTAGCATCTTGTTTTACAGCCCTTATAGCACTTAGGATTCTTACTACTCCTAATCCATTAACATCTCCTGTTAATTCTGCTTGATAATGGGAGGCTGGAACAAAACTTTGTGCTGCTAGATTATATACTTCATCTGGTTGTGCTTCTGAAACTGCACTCATTAAAGAATTTTGATCTGACATATCTCCTGATAAAAGTCTAATTCTATCTTTTATATGTTCTATATTTCTATCATTAGGGACACTTAGTCTTCTTTCTAATCCGTAAACTTCATAACCTTTATCTAATAATGATTCAGCAAGGTAAGAACCATCTTGTCCAGTAATACCTGTGATTAATGCCTTCATATTGGGATTGGGAAGAGATTCTTTTATAAGTTTTTATTTTGTTAAGGCTATAGTTTAAATTTTAATCTAGCTAAGGTTTTTAGAGTTCTAAATATTTCTTTTTTTGATATTTTTGAGTCTCCATGGATTCTATCTTTGAATAAGATTGGGGTTTCTCCAATTTTGAAACCTTTTTTTTGTATTAGGTAAGCTATTTCTACTAAGAATGAGTAGCCGTTTGATTTTATATTATCTAAATTTAAAGCTTCTAATACTTCTCTTTTGTAACATCGGAATCCAGTTGTGTTATCAAAGGTCCTTAATCCTAGAACTAACCTTGGTAGGAAATTTCCTCCCCAAGAAATTATTTTTCTATGTATTGGCCAGTTATGAACACCCCCTCCTGGGATATATCTAGAACCTAAGACTAGATCATATCCTTCTTCTATTTTTTTTAGGAAATTAGGAATTAAATTAGGGTTGTGTGAGAAATCGCAATCCATAGTCATTATTAAGTCTGCTTTTTGATTTAATGAATAATTCATACCTGATAAGTATGCTTTTCCTAAACCTTCTTTGTTTTTTCTATGTACTATATGTACTATTTTATTTGTTATTTTTATTTTATCTACTATTTCTCCTGTATTATCTGGAGAATTATCATCTACTACTGTTATTATTGCTTTTATATTGTTTTTTTTTGTTACTTCTGTTAAAGATTTTATCATTAATTCTATATTTTCCTTTTCATTATATGTTGGTAGGATTATGGATAGTAGCATTTAAGATTATTATTAAATAAAGAGTTATAAAGTTAATTGTTGTAAAAGAGATTGTTTAGAATTTAAAGTAAAAAGAGTTTTAATCACTGTTCCTTTTTTAACAAAAAGAAACGCAAAAATAGAGTTCACTTCGTTCACAGGAAAATTTAGAAAAGTGGGTTGTGAGAAGGTTTTTAAACTATTTATCTAGCTTAAAATTTATGAAATATGAGAAAAAGCAAAAATCTTTGATAGAATTAGACTTAAAAGAAGAAAACCATATGGATCTTTCGAACCAAATAGATAATAAATGGGAAAGAGATACAATCTTATCTTTTGTGAATGTCTCAAAAAAACTAAATTATTCTATAAGATTTAGAAATATGGATAAATCTAAAATAAGAAAGAAATATATTAATACTAATGGTTCTAAAAGTGGTCAAAGACACAATAAAAAGGTTGTAAATTTAATATTCGGTTATATGATTTTTAAAATCTTAGAAGTTAAAAAAGAGGTTTTAGATAAAATTTATATTTGTCCAGATCATAGACCAAGTAAAGAAGTGCATCATTATATTCAAAAAATAGCCTCTAAATTTAATAATCCCCATTTAACTGAAGAAATTGATATTGATTTTATAAATAGAAGTATTTATGCAATAAATAAGAGTACTCCTGCACATAGACTTGCCAAAAAATACTTAAAGGAAAAAGAAAAGCAAATGTTATTGTTGATTTTGAAGAGTTAAACGATATAATATCAAAATTATTATAAAAAAAGTAGGGTTAGCCTTAGAAAGGCTCCAAGCTTATACAACGCTTCCTCGGACAAGCCTAATAAAGCGAGATTATAAGTACCCTTGTAAATATGTATATTTTTCTATATATAAAATTTTTGGTAAGGTTTTTTATATTATATTTGATTGTATTTGTTTAATGAAAATAAAAGATATAGCTTTCCATGATAGACCAGACCAAAGGTTAATTAAGTATGGAGCTGGAGTTTTAAGTGATTATGAGTTATTAGCTATAGTTTTAGGTAAAGTTAAAGATGCTAGTATTTTAGAATAGGCTCTGTCCTAAATCTTTATTAAGTTAAAT
>NZCU01000002.1 GCA_002688395.1 Nanobdellota archaeon
ATCATCACCACAAATTAAACAATGTTCTTTATTTAACTCCTCAAAACCATCAAAGTCTCCATCATTTAAAGGATCTTCCACATAACCTAAATCATTATTTTTTATAGTTTTTCTAATCAAATCTATCTGCTCTTCCTTACTTATATTTCTTTTTTGTTGAGCTCTTGAAAAATTCTTATACTCATATCTTCTACCATTCCACAAACTATCTCCAGCTACATCTAACCCTAATCTTACTTCAGTACTATATTCTTTTCCAACATCATCAGCTATTTTTTTTAACAAAGAAATGACTTCTAAATTACTCAAACTACAGTTCCAACCTCCTTCCATAGTTCTACCACCGTAAAAATTTCTATCTCTTTTCTTTAACTCTTCTTTTGCTTTATGAAATATCTCCACATTTATCTCAGCAGCAACATCAAATTTTTTTGTACTAGGCAAAACTAAAAATTCTTGAAAATCAGGACCTCTACCCATAGTATGTTTTCCTCCCTCAATACAATTACCTAAAGGGATTGGCATCTTCTTTATTTTTTTAACACCTAAAGTTTTATACAATGGTTCATCACTAAAAGATTTTAAAACTGCCAATTCTATAGCAACTAAAATATTACCCCCAATTTTTTCTAAACTATCAGAAAAATCATGACCTTTAACATATCTCTCAATTTTATCTAAATCATTAAAATTTTCTATTTGAACACCCTTTAAATCTTTACTAAAAGTTTTATTTACTAAACTAACTAATTTATTAATATCTTCAGGATAAGGTAATACAGCGTAATTACTTGTAGAAGCCCCAGATCCAATACTTGCCTTACTTCCATTTACCTCAACTTCAATAGCATTGTTTCCATTAGAATCAAATATTTTTCTAGCTATAACCTCTTTTATTTTCATTACATTAAAAGAAATAAATATTCTATATAAACTTTACTTAATCAGAAGGAGTTAAATCTTCTTCCCCTAAATCACTAATAGCCATACTAATATCTGCTATTGAACCACCATTAGCTTTAAATTTTTCATAAGAACTTCTAACCATCTCTTTTGCTTCTTCTGGAGTTATTTCACCTGCTCTATAAGTAATTACTCTACTTATTTGAGGAGTTTCTCTACTAGACATATTTGCAGCACCAGCACATCCTATTAAACCAACTAATCCTGCATAAAGAATTTTTCTTCCAGCATTTCTTAAGTAATTCATATTCTTAAACTATATTTTACTCTTTATAAAGCTTTCTATTTATACTACTTATAAGTACTGATTTTTGATACTACAAGCCTGAAAAGAATATAGCAATCTTTTTATAAAAAAACATATTCTTAATAAGCATGTTTAGAAAAAGAGGTTTGATTTACTTACTAGTATTGTTATTTGTTCCAATTGTTTATTCTCAATCTGTTCTTGATGGTTGTAGTGATGGAACAACATTTGGTTATTGTCAAGAAGGAACTAATCAATATTGTGGCAACAGAAATCTTATCTCTAATTCTGGTTTCGAATCTGACTCAAATGACGATGGAATTCCAGATAATTTTCTTCTTGATCCTAATGCAGTTTTAAACAGAGATGTTTCCCATTCAGATGATGCTTATACAGGAGAAAAATCAATTAGAATAACGAAACAATGGGCAAGCTTTGATCATCAAATAAGTGGAAGAGCAGCAATAACTCTCCAACCCAATACTGAATATTTATTTTTTGCTTTTGTTAAAGGTTCTTGTAATAATATAAGAGTGTTTTCCAGCACCTCACAAACAGGTAGAGCAGAAAATAGATTGTGTGATGGAGATTGTACATTAGTATCTATAGATGAAGAATGGTCAAGATTAATTACACAATTTAATTCAAATACAATAACAACCATCTTTCCAGAAGGCCATGGTAGTGGTAATGGTGGAAAACCTTTCTTATCATTTTTAAGATTAGAATGTGCGGATGAAGGTGATTTCGAATTATATGTTGATAAAATGAATTTACAAACAGTTGAAGAATCCCCCACTTTAATTGAAAGTTGTCAAACTTGCGGTTCTTGTCCTTCCGGATTATCTTGTTCTCCTGAAGGAAGTTGTATAGAGTCTACTGAAGATGAATTAATGTTAGAATGTGTAGCTAGTGGAGATTTTGGTTTATGTCAAGAAATCCCACCTACATCATTAAGAAAACCTATTGCTGTAGAACAATTCGCTCTTCACCATGATAGTTCTAGATGTGAAGACGAATTATGTGTACAAAAAGATGCTTTCTTTGATTGTAAAAATTCAGGAAATGAAAATTGTGATGAACAATATCTTACTAGACTGAGTAGATTTTATGAAGTAAATCCAGGATTTAAGGATGGAGGAGATGTTTATATTAGATATTTTATCCCTACTTCAGGAAATAAAAAAATAGAGAGATTTAAGTTAGCAGGGGGTAGAGATATGGAGGACTATGGAAGATGTGAAATCCATGTAAGAAAAGATTTAAGCACAGGAAATATAAAACATGATTTTCTACATTATAGTTTAGGAACAATAATTCCTTCTACAAATTCAAACATACTTAATCTAGCAAGAGAAATAAGAGTTTTAAATGGATTTATAGCATCCTATGTTTCTCCATCTTCAGTATCAACATGCGAAACATGTGATGTAATAAGAAACAATTTTCCTTGGCCTCTTAGAAAAGATTGTGGTAGGAGTAATTGTAATTTGTTAGAAGGAGATATAATAGCACCAAAAGCAGACTTACTATGTGGATATGATACAAGATGGTACTTATGCGATCAAGATGGAATAAAAACTTTTGAAAATGGAAGAAACTATGCCTGCCATGGAGATCTAGGTATATGGACAGAATTAACCTAATGAAAAAAATAACCTTAATAACATTATTTGTATTATTCTTAGTACCAACTTTAGTTAGTCCACAATCTAGTGATGAGTTAAGAGTTTGTGTTACAGATAACGAAGGAATAGAACTTCCCTTTGCCAGTTTAGCTCTTTTACAAGATTCATTTGTTGTAAACGGAGGAATTGCTGGATTTGATGGATGTTTTACCTTCAGAGGTCTTGATGATGATCAATATGAAGTAAGAATTTCTTATATAGGTTATAGAAATATTCAAACAACTGCGACTCTAGGAGAAGTTAACTCTTTTATTCTTGAAATAGAAGCATTAACATTAGAACCGATGATTGTTACAGCAAGTAGACCTGAATTACAAGCCATAATATCCGCAGAAATTGTTGACGGGTTTGGCAGAACTTATGGTAATAGTGACTTTACTACAAATAAAGACCAAATTATTCCATTACATTCAGGAGATTCCATAAATTTTAATGGGGAAGAAAGTAATCTTGGTGGGAGAAGATTATTTAATCCAGATGATTTTACATGGTATTTCATAAGAGACCCTTTAGAAGTTTCACAATTTAAAGATTTAATTAATCGAGATGCTTCTTCAGAGGATTTTAGAGATTTCTTATTTTTTGTAGAAAAAACAGAAAGAGATTCAAGAACTACAGAATCATTTTCACTAACTTCAAGAACATATGAATTAATAGGTGATTTTGAAGGACAACAACAATTTGCAGTTCTTGAGGTTCAACATACTGAGGACTTTTTTGATTACGAATACGCTTATTATATCCAACCCATTGATGTTTTTTGTGAAAGTGGGAGAACTGGACCTAATTGTGGAGAAGAAATAGCAGAAACAAGAGATGAAGGAACCAGAGATAGGGTAACTATAGATGAAGAAACAGAAATATCACCCTTAGCTTTCGAAACTTGTGATGGTGGTTGTCCTGAGGGAACAACATGCCAATACAGCCAATGTGTTCCTAATCTAATAAGAGATTGGGCTTGCATAGAATCAGATGGCTTACCTTCTCCAGAAAATAGTTTTTATAATAATATTAAATTTGGATCTACTTGTGCAACTTCTTCTCAAACAGAAAAAGACGCTTGTGTATGTTTTTCTGGAGGTTCTTTCACAACAACATGTCCAGATGGTTATACTCATGTAATAGAACATAGTTGCAATAGTGCAAACAATTGCCAACCATCTTACACAGAATGTCCACCAGAAACTTATTGTCATAGTGGTTCAGGAACATGTAAAAATATAGATCTAAGCAGTTTTGAATTAGCTTTAGAAGAAATAGAAGAAGATATAGTACTCGCTTCTTTAGGATCAATACCCTCATTTGAAACAGAAATAGTTACTACAAGCTATAATGATGCAGATTTAATTGAAAAAGCTATAAGCCAATGTGGAGATTTTGATACAGATTTTTTTTCAGATTTAGAAGTAATAGAAACTTCCACTCCAGAAACAACAGCATCTGTAATAGCACAATTAACTGGGTTTTTCACAAAAATAACTGGAAAGCAAATAGCTTCTCTAAACAGAGTTTATACTTCAACAATAGAAACAACAGGATATTCAGAACTTGCATGGTTGGAACTTCCTTATTTAAGGCTTGGTAGAGACAATATAAGATTTTTAGATAGAAAAGTAGGAAGCGCTCTTCTAAAAGATTTCGGATATACTGAAGAGATTATAACTACAGCAGTAAATTCTGGAGAACCTTCTTTTTCAGGGGGAACAGGAGGACTTACTATTAGAAGGTTATCTTCATTTGGAGAAAAAATCATTAGTATAAATGAACTAAGTTATGATATTATATTCAGGAATAGTAATCTTCATGCAGCTCAAAACCTTCCAGGACACTCTGATGTGTTTGCATCAATAGACAGATCAAGAAACCTAGAAGATTTTGCCCCACTACAATTCTTATATGTGGAAACAAACGAAAATAAATTTCTAAAAATAGACAATGAAATTTATTCTGTTTCAAAAGGAACTTATTTAGTGCCTTACCCATTTAATAAAGACCAAAGTTATCAAACTATTTCAGACCCAACAAATGATCCAGATTTAAGAACTTATTATACCCTTGCATCTGACATACCAGTTAGGTGTTTTGTTATAGGTGTAGATGAACAAGTTTGTTTACCATTCCTAACACCTTCTGATGGAGGTTATGTATTAAGAGATCTACCTGCTGTAACTCCTTCATTAACAGCAATACCACTAGGGTACAAATATTCTGGGGATAGTGTAAGATATTATGTAATCCCTCTAGATAACCTTCACGGAAGATATATTGATTCTAGAGGAACTACTAGAACTAAAGATCATGGAGACTACACTAATGGAGTATATTTAGTACCTCAAAAAAACATTATAATTATGGATAACGAATTTTCAACGGAAAGAACTCTTCGAATAAAACCAAATGCTGTATATAGGAATGTGCCCACAGGAGGACATAAACTTGAATATAATTTTGATTACTTTAAGGAATTAGTAGATAAGAAAAATATTTTAGAAAGAAAAAAAGCAAGAGACTCAAGACCTTGGTATATTGTAATTCGTGATTGGTGGAGGGGATTGGATTTTGCAGGTGATTCAGCATCGAAAGGAGCAGCTCGAGGAGCAGCAGCCTCAAGAAGATAAATGAAAAAAACAATATTACTTTTAGTATTTTTATTAGCAATTAACATAGCTAATGCTCAAGAGGAAGCACTTCTATGCGAAACAGCCCCTTCTCCACAAACAATGTGGGACCTTTATTCAGAACTATATAAAGGAGAATCTGATGAAGTTAAAATAGAAAAAGCGTTAGAAGGAGTAAGAGATTGGATAGTTAAAAACCCAAGTTCTGGATCTATTATAAATATGGTTTCATACGAAGCAGATTTAAGAATAATAGCTTCAGGAAGAACACCAACTACCAGTAGAAGTACATGCAGTTCCCCAGAAGATGATATACATACTGAACTTGTTACAAGTAGTATAATTGGAGAAGATGGAAGTATATTAGACAAATCTGGTTTTATTTCAACAATAAATTCAAGATTTGATATAGAATTAGACATTTCAGGAGGGATTAGCAATTGTAAATATCTTAGTTGTGAATTATCATGTGAGTCTACATCTATAATTGTTCCAAACTTAGAAGGACGTGTTCAATTTGTTCCAGATGTGTGGATAAATGATGGAGGGAAAGGAGTATTTGTACAAGAATCTGGTGCAGAGGAAATAGATTTAGATGGGCAGCCAACAATTTATGACACTGTTGTTTATGATGGAGATTCAGTAACTTTTTTCGACAGAGTACAAGACTCTGAAAATCGTTTATTATTTGTTACTGAATATAGTGTTCCAATAGAATTTGAAGATGGATTTGTAAGTAAACAAAGAATAAGAGTAGATGTAAGTAAAAGAGGAGATGAAATAACTTCTACCATTTGGAGAAGAAGTACAGGTATGCCAGTTCTAGATAAAAGAGAAGTAGATGACAGACTCTTTACAGTTGAAAATAATATGAGAGTTTCTTATGTAAACAGAGAAACTTTAGAAGAAATAGATGCTACCCCATCAAATGAAGAAATTTTAGATACTTTAGTAGAAGGTTACTCAGAATTCTTTGAAAATTTAATAATGACCACAAAACAAGAAATAAATCCTTTTGTTGCTGAATTAAGTGAAAGACCAGTAATATATTATTATTCAAGACAATTAGTTGGTGGAGTTGGAGGGGCAGAAGGAGAAACTGCAATATTAGTCTCTCCAAGTGTATTTGATGAATTATTTTCAAGTATTGATTTCACAAGTATTGGAAGTGAAGAAGAAGTAAGAACAGCAGCTAATGAATTAATGATTGATAAACCTGTAAAAGTTGTTGTTAGAGGAGACTTACTTAGAGTAGCAAGAGTTTGGCCGATTAAAGCTGGAGTTTTAAGTATTGTAAAATGGCAAACAAGAAAAGTATTAAGAGAAGAGTTCGAACTAGATCAATCTCCAGAATGGGATGATTTAGATGAAATGATAGATCTAGCCAATACACCAATTATGATAATAATTGAGAGAGATGGAAGTGGTTTAAACACTTTAAAACTTTATGACAAAGATGATATTTTATTAAAAACAGTAGCAATGTCCGGAAACACATTAGATGGATTTTTTGAAATAGTTATGAGTTCTGAAGGAATGTTAGGATTAAGAGACAGATTAATAGTACAATATTTAACAGGACATGATGGCACTGCTTAATTAATCTAAAGGTAAAAATTTTCTATCTCTTTCTAACATCTCTGCAATAGCAAATTCACTTAACTCAGTTCCATCATCTAAAACAACTCTTCCACCTTTATGAAATCCAACAAGAATTCTAAACTTATGCACTCCTTTTTTTTCTTTAGCTGAACCATTTAATGGAAGACCAAAAAAGTTAACTGTAGCACTTCTCGCATTTAAATATCTCACCAGAAAAAGACGAGCATTTGAACCAGCTTTAGTTCTTGCCATAGACATCATTCTAGAAGAACCTTCACTTATAACATAAACTTTGCCAGAACCTTGGATTGTATAAATTCCAGGGCTCCCCATATCTACATGAGATACAAAATCATCATGTATTTTATTTCTTAACTCTAACAAATCCTCTGCTATATCCACATAATGCATTTCTCTAAGGAAATTATAAAACAAACCAATAATTCTTTCAGCACGAGCCCATTCTTGGTTTTTAATATCTTTATCAACTTCTTTTTTAAGTTTATCAACTACTCTTTTAAATTCTCTTTCTAACCTATCAACTTCTCCTTTAGGGACATCATAATCAACAGTACCATCTGGATTAACAGTTTTATGTTCTTCAAGTAATTCAATAGCTTGTTTAGCTAAACCTCTAAATTCATTAGCAGTTGCAGGTTCAATAGCTTCTACTCTAGAAACAAAAGAAGGAAATGAAGATAAAGTAGAAAAAGTTATAACAAAAGCAGCCCTTTTTACTCTCTTAACAGTTCTATCAAAAGAAGATTTTAATTTAGCTGGATTTAACATACAAAATAATAATTTAAATTATTATATAAAATTATCTTTTCTTAGGCAACGGTCTTTTAATTGTAATAGGTAAAACACCTTTCTCAAATTCTGCCTTAGCAACTTCAACAGGTTTATAATTTATTTTATCTAAATCGTCTTTACTATATTTAATTAAAAAAGGAGCACCCATACTTATTTGCAATGCTCTAGCACCAATTATTCTAGCTCTTTCATATTTAGTTAATTTCATTTTTTCACCTTTTTTAAATTATCAGCATTTTTTTCAACAGCTAATTTTAACATTTTATCAACATCATCAATACTTAAAGTACCATTTCCACCTTTTTGTAAGGCATTAACTTCTTTTCCAACTGAAGCAACAGTTAATCTAGCATCTAATAATCCTTCTTCCTCAATTCCAGGATCAACTAAAATATGTTCTCCAATTTTAGCCAAACTACATTCAACTGGCATTTTCTCTAAAGGAAGTTTTCCATCTTTTTCTTTATAATTTATCTTACCACTTTCAACATCATACTTAGGCATTTTAGCTTTAGATAAAGCAGCTAAAGCTGCTAAAGCAGCAGCATCCTGTAAATTACCATCATCATTCATAACATAAATATCTATCAAAACCATCCAAATTTTCTCACCCTCAACAATACATAATTTCTTAAAATCTAACGCTTTAGATTCTCTAATACCTCTATCAACTACTCTAGATAATTCAACACTTGCAATACTTGGAGGCCCACTTTCAAATTCTGGATTTGAAATAGGTAAAAATTCAGCTCCAACAATAATAGTACCTTCATCAGGACTATCAGGATAAGGAGTTCCAACTTCTAATTTTATTCCAGCCATAACTTCAGTATCTCCAATTCTTACTTTAGAAGAACCTTCAGCATTTTTACTAATATCATATTCTACCTCAACTTTTCTATAATCTTCTAATTTTCTACCATCTACTCTAGTTTTCTTATCCAAAATTGAAATTAAATATTCTTTACTAATCATTTCCATTTTATTTTCCACCTTTATATTTATCTTTCAAAGCCTTTCTTTGAATTTCTAAAATATTTTCACAAGCCTTTTTCCCCATCTCTAAAGCTTCTTTAACTTCTTTAACATCTAGCTCCCCATCTAATTGTAATAAACTTATCTCATTATTTCTAGGTAACATAGCAATAGGCATGTCTGAAGCACCACCTTCATAATCTTCCTCAAATTTATCTAAATCAACAACAATTTTATCTCCAACTTTTCCAACACCTACAGCTGCCACTAAATCTTTCATAGGAATTCCAGCATCTGCTAAAGCCATAGATGCAGCACATATACCTGCACATCTAGTTCCAGCATCTGCTTGTATAATCTCAACAAAAACATCAACTACAGCATTTGGAAATTCATTCAAATTAACTGCGGGAGCTAAAGATCTTTGAGTAACTAATGAAATTTCTCTACTTCTTCTACTAGGACCAGGTCTAATTCTATCATCTACTGAAAAACTAAACATATTATAATTACATCTTAATACTCCTTTCTCAGGATCTTGTAAAAATTTAGGATATAAATTCCTAGGACCATAAACTCCAGCTACAGCAATAGTTTCTCCAATTTGGAACTTAGCAGAACCTTGAGCATTTTTAATAACTCCAACTTCCGCTTTTATCTCTCTTGTCTCTTCAAACTTTCTTCCATCATTTCTTTTAGTATAACTCATTTTAATAACACCTCAACTTTCTCAGTTAATCCATCTGTTGCACTATATTCCTCAATTAATTTAATAGCATCAACAGCTTTTTTTTCATTTTTAGGATCTGGACCTTGAATCCATATTTTCCCATTTTGACCAACTGTCATTTTACAACCAGTCTTTTCTTTAATCATTGAAATCATACTTCCTTGCTTTCCAATAACTCTAGGAACTTTACTTGGGGTAACATTAACAACTCTTCCATTACTTAATTTCATCAATCCAGGGCCTTTCATACTTAAATCAATACTACCATCTTTAGTAACATTAATAACTCTAGCTACAACAACATCATTAAAATTATAGAACTTACCTAAGTCAGCCCCTCTTTCAATATATTCACTTGTAGCTTCCTTTAAACTTAACATAGCTAAATTACTACATCCGATATCCATAAACCAACTACTAAATGTTATATTTTCAACTTTTCCAATTACAACATCATCTTTTTTAGGTGTGTAAAACCCAGTTAATGGAATTAATTTAATTAATCTATTATCAATACTAACTAATCCAATAGTATTTGCAATTATTTTATCTTTATCTCTAAATACATTTCCAGCAGGTAAATATTCCATACCTTCAACTAGCACCTCACCAGGTACGACTAAATCTTTATTTTTAACTAATAATTTTGCCATTTTATTCTTTCTCCTTTAAAATTTTACTCTCAACTTCTCCATGAGTTAAACTATTTAATTTATCAAATAACTCTTCCTGCAAACCTCCAGGAATCTCAACTTGCATTACTAAACTACCATCGTTCGCCCATTCTTCTTTCAATATTTTTCCTAATTGCTTAACAACGTTATGCACTCCACCTGTAAATTGGCCGGGGATCTTAATCTCAACTTCAACTAACACAAATTTAATAGGTAAAACTCCTCTAATCTTTTCTAAAACATCTTCTATTTGAGCTTCAGGACTTTTAAATTCATCAATATTAACTCTAGCTTCTTCCATAGCTGCTTCAATTCTATTGGGTGGATGAGGTAAACTAGTTTTACTATCAATAGCATTTCTATGAATTAAAGAAACAATATTTTTCCTTTTCTCCTCTCTTAATTTATTTCTATGTTCTGTAGTTAAATGAATCTCTCCATCCTTAACAATAATCTCAGCTACTAATTTTTTATCATCAGTGCCAAAAATATTTTTCATCTCATGCTCACTAGCTTTCTCCCCTTTCTTAGCATCTTTATAGACTTCATCACCAGCTAAAGCTTCATCTATCTCTACTTTTCCACTTCTAAATTCCATAGCCTTATCACAATCTACAAGAACTTCAAAAACCTCATTTCCCTTCTTCAATCTAGCAATTATAGCTTTGTTAATGTCAATCATTTTGCTAATTTCTTAATGTAATTAATGTCCACCTTTGTAAATTTTTTACTATCTTTGCCAACATAAGCCCCGCTTAGTCTATTTATATCGAAATTTTTTCCTAAAACTTTTTTAAAAGCACTTACAGCTAATCTAAAACCATCTTCAATTCCCATAGTATCTTTATATTCTTTAGATAGAATTTCATTAACCTCAACTTCCCCCTCTCCAACAGCAGTTGCTTTATATTGGAAAAAAATTCCACTTGGTTCAGTTGCAAATAATTTAACTTCGCTATCTTCATCTACTCCAGCAAATAAGATACTAACACCAAACGGCCTTGCTCCACCAACTTGAGTAAACCATTGTTTCATATCACAAATATTTTTAACCATTTCAAGCACGTCTATAGGTTCATCATAAGTAACTCTATGTTGCTGTGCTCTTACCCTGGCTTTCTCAATTAATATTCTTCCATCTGATACAAATCCAGAAACTGTAGCTCCAATATGTTCATCTACTTGGAATAATTTCTCAACACTTTCAGAAACAATTAATTTATTAGCAATTCTTTTATCTGTTAATAATACAACCCCATCTTTACATACAACCCCAATAGCTGTTGAACCTTGTCTTACTGTTTTCTTTGCATATTCTACCTGTAGTAATCTACCATCAGGACTAAACATTGTGCTTGTTCTATCATAACCCATCATCTGATGGGACATTGTGCTTTGTTCCATTTTACTTAGCCTCCTTTAATTTATTTAATATTCCACTTACTTTAACAGTCTTAAATATTACGTTTTTATTCTTTATATTTGTAATTAATATCAATGATGTTTTTAAGTGATTAACAAATTTATTATTAACCCTTATTATCCCTTTATTCTTATTCGCATTTATTATTCTTACTCCAGCCTTCCCATAGTCTAAAGTACCCATAAATTTCAAAGCTTCTTTATTTATAACATTTGCAATGTCAGATTTGTTAAATTTATCATCTGAAACAATTTCAAACGCTAAATATCGCTTTTTTTCCTTTAAACTTGGTAATAACCTTTTCATTTGAGAAAATCTCCATTTCCTTTCTCTCTCACAAAAATAATAAAAAATCACCCTATTTAAATGTTTTGGAAAGATATTTAAAATACTAAACTACCACTAATCCTGTGATAGGCTAGGTGGCAGGTTAGCCCTCTGCTGTACCGTAAATGGGCTTCACGGCGGACTGACGCTAGAACCAGGTACTAGATTTGGTTATTGGTCTTGGCTTGGACTATGAGGATTTGTCCTGTAGGGTCTGTATTTATGTGAATCTGGTCAGGTTGGGAACAAAGCAGCCATAATCATTTTTATTGGCGCTTACAGTCAACAGATTTAAGAAAGAGTTAAGGTAGCTGATGGTTAAAACTTTTATCGAACTCTAGTGGCCTATCACTTATTTTTTTGGTAAAGCTTTTTATAAAAAGTTTAACCAATTACTCTCTCAACTTCTTCTAAAACTAAGCCCATATCATCAAGAACTAATTTATACAATTTTTTAACAAGCACTGAATACATTTCTTCCTTAAGCGGACCTGTACAATAATCCAAATCACTTCCCATCTCCTCTAAAGTCATAGTACTAAATAAATTAACAGGAACTTTACATACCATATCTTTACCTTGGAAACTAGCAGTAATATCGGGAGTTATCTCCTCAACTTCCTCAATTTTAACATACAACTCACAATTCCTCTGATTATCTACACCTTTTATTTTATACAAAGTTAAAGTTCCACCACCCTCTTGAGTAAATATCTGAGCTCTTTTACATTGAGAAGCTGCACTCTCAAAACAACCAACAGTTTCACAATTAACACTCTTAAAAAAGAAAAAATAAGAAGCAATTGATATACCTAAAACTATTATTAAAACAAACACCCCTAATCTTTTATTCATATTCAAAAACAACAATTGAAATTATTTAAAGGTTTCTATGCTTTTTTAACTCATAACTAACATCTTCAAAAAAATCCCCATATCTTTCTCTACCATAAGCAGATTTCATAACAGGATATGCGCCAGAACTCATATTTTTTTCAGTACCATCAGCCCAAATCTTTAAGCACATCAAACCCCCCTCATCAAAAAATAATAATTCTTTTAAAACAACTTCCTCAACACCCTTAAAAAAATCAACTACATTACTTGTTGTTATATCGAGATTCATTTACAATTGCCTTTGCGTTAAAATTTTAACTCTCGAATTATCTACTTTTGAATCCATTCCAACTAAATACTGCACATTAGTTCTCTCAGCTATAGTTGTAATTTCCCCAGTAACAACACCATCAAAGATTATTGCGAAAACTCCAGAATTTAAACTTCTTAATGTAGGAATTATCTCAGTTATAGGAACTTTCCCTAATATGTTTAACTCTTCATCTAAAATATAAGCCCCTCTAGTCCCAACTAAATCTCCTAACATTTTCTTAAAATTCTGTTGTTGTTCATTAGAAACTGATGAAACTGGTTTAACACTACTCCTCTCCCTACTAATCACTCTAGGAGCGCTTCTTGAAGGAACAACTCTAGGAGCAGCTCTACTCGGAGCCACCCTAGGTCTCACAACAGTCTTTACTTGAACATCCTTATTCTCTAACTTATACTGTTCAATAGCAACTTTACTCCTCAAAGCTTTATGAATTTCTTTTTTAGTTATTTCCTCAACTTCTTTCCCATCAGGTGCTTTAATAACATAATCCACATCAGCAACCCCAGAAAGTTCTCTTATTATCAAATCTCCCCCCCTATCTCCATCAACAAATACAATTACATGCTTCTTCTTACTCAATTCTTTTATTGTATCGGGAACTGAAGTTCCATTCATAGAAATAACATTTTTAATTCCATGTTTCAATAAATTTAAAACGTCAGCACGTCCTTCAACAACTAAAATTTCTTCACTTTCTTCTATAGCAGGACCTGCAGGCAACCTATCTTTTCCAAATTCAATAACCTCCATCATCCTTACACTTTCAGCTACTTCATCAGTTAATTCTTGAGAATCTGGTAAAACTTTATCTGTTAACTCTCTCAATAACTCCTTAGCTCTCTCAATAACATAAGTTCTTTTAGTTATTCTTACATCTTCAATTTTTTGTATTCTAACTTTTGCATTACAAGGACCAATTCTTTGAATAGTCTCTACAGCAGCACCTATAATAGAAGTCTCAGCTTTATCTAAACTACTAGGAACAATAATTTCTCCAGATGCTTTACCACTTCTAACATCTGTTTTAACATCAATTCTTCCAATTCTTCCGCTTCTCTGTAATTCTCTTAATTCTAACTCTGGTCCTAACAACCCTTCTGTTTGACCAAAAATAGCGCCTATCACATCAGGACGATCAACAACTCCATCGATCTCAATATGAGCTTGCACAATATATTTTGCTGAAACAGGGCTTATCTTACCCATTTTTACTCCCCCTATGGTTTAAGAACAAGTTATACTAAAATCACTATATGCACACACCTTTTTAAAATAAAATTGAAATGAAGTATGATTTTTACTTGTTCTTATTTTAATCATTATAGCCCGCAACACTAACTCCCAAGCTCATTGCTTGGCATACGCCGTGAACTCCATTGAGTACTCTCGTGGCGGGCACAATAGCATTTAGTTTAGCTTCATGCTATAATCAAAAATATAGCATATTTGGACTATAAAAATGTTATGTTTTAGATTTAACTTCTCCTTAATATATTAAACAAAACAAAAAAATTTATATATGAATTACTCTTTCAAATAAAACATGAAAAAAAAGATGGTAATATTTACATTGTTATTATTCGCAGTTGTTTTAACTATAAATGGTTGTAAAAGTGATGGAGATACTCCAACTGGTTCTGCTGTAGAATCTGTTTGCAACGCTCCTTATTTTGAATACAAAGCTGGAGATTGCTGTTTAGATAAAGACGCTAACAGCGTATGTGATTCAGATGAGGATGTAGTTGAAGAAACAACAACCGAAACTACTACAGAAGAAACAACAACAGAAACTGTTACTGAAACTCCTGAAGAAGTAGAAATCACAGTAAGTGATGCTTGTTCCGATACAACTTATTTCGAATGTGTAGCAAGTTACGTTACAAAAGATGAAGTATTCCTTAAATTAAAAACAAGAAGAGATGGATTTACTCATCTTAAAGAAATTTCAGCTCTAGGTTGTGAAAAGAAATTCGCAGATAAAGAAAAATCAAGTCAAGGTTATTCTGTACATTCAGAATTAGTAGTCTCAATCCCTTGTCAAAATAACTCTCCTGGAGAAGAAGTTACTGATGCTGATTACGTATTAAACTACATATTCTATCCTACATCTGGAATAGACTCAGATACTGGGGAATGGGATCCGGCAGTTCAAAGGTTCCTTCAAAGCAGTACAGGGTCACTTTCAGCAACTGTTAGAAACGAACCTAAAAAAATTCTTTAATTTTTTATTTTTATGGTAATCAAAAAACAAGGTTACAAATATATTCTTTATTCTAAAGACAAAAAGAAAAAACTAGGAACTTTTAGATCTAAAAAAGCTGCCTTAAAACGAGAAAGACAAATACAATTCTTTAAACATAAAAAATAATTCGTTTCTAATAAATACGGCACAAATTATATATACTCTATAACTATTAACAAACTATGCCTTATCCAAATTTCAAAGATAAACACTTACAAGAAGCATTATTTCATCCAAGAGATTATATTAAATATAGAAAGCTTAAAAAAAATCTTCCAAAAAAATACATACTAACTTATCAAGGCACAGCTAAAAATTATTTCATAAAAAAATATAAACCAAAAAGAATTAAGAATTTAGAATTAGTTATGGCCTATAGATACAAAAACATGGGTTTTATTTTCATGCCAGGGATTGGTAGTCCCCATGCAGTAACAGCCCTAGAAGAGATGATAGCATTGGGTGGAAAAGAATTCATAAACATAGGAACAGCCGGTGGTTTACACAAACAAGGAGTTTTTTTATGTATTAAAGCCTTAAGAGATGAGGGAACAAGTTACCACTATCTTCCTGATGGAAAATTCTCTTATCCAGATAAAAAACTAACAAAAGAACTAGAAAGATCCATAGAAAAATTAGGTTTAAAATACACAGAGGGAACAACTTGGACAATTGACGCACCTTATAGGGAAACTAAAAAAGAGATAGAACATTACGTAAAAGAAGGGATATCTACAGTAGAGATGGAAACATCAGCTTTATTTACTGTAGCAAAATATAGAAAAGTCAAAATAGCATCCGCTTTTATTGTAAGTGATGTATTAGGAGAAAAGTGGAATCCAGGATTTCACAAATTTGATGTAAAAAGAGCTCAAAATATTTTAATAGATGCAGCAGTAGATTGTCTTTCTAAAAAATAAAATCGCTCCCACCGAACTATGAGCTAAGTTGTTCAAATCTCTAGATTGTATTTATAATAAATATAGATGTTAATAAAATTCACGGACTTACAGCTTGATCAAAATCTATCACCTTCAATATAATCCTACCCTTTTGTTTTAAGACAGTATAATTACCTCCATGTAAATGTCCATGACGTATTCCTGAAGCTACAATCTTATCTACTATCCATCCTATCTGTCTATTTATTTCATCACTTTCTTCTTGATTTGCTGGTTTATAGGACCTTAATGCTTCACCTGCATATCTTGTCATTACAGCAATTAGCCCATCTTTCCTTTTAATTATTCTTGGTTTTCCTCTTTTTTTAATTATTTCTTCACAATGACAAGTCCCATCACTTTCAGTAAGAAATTCCTCTGCTCTAAGCCATGCTTCATATGCATCTTGAGTCACAATTCGATATAAATAACCAATTAATTTTCCCCCCAAAGGAATTAAAACACTTCCTGTTTTTTCAAACTCTAATCTATTAAATGTTTTATCTGGAGATGCTAGTTCATCAAGGTTCTCAGTTATAATTTTTGTAGTATATTCACTTTCTCCAAGTTTTCTTATGTAATAATCTACAAGTTCTTCTTTTTCTTCAATATCTCTAATATTTTTAATCTCTTTTTTTCCTCTTAAAATTAAGATTGTTCTATAATAATGTTTTTTAAATTTATTAGCAATAATCAATCCTATTTCCCTCAAATCATCACTACTTTTTATCAAATTTTCTAAATGAGGTAGTCCATCCGTAAGAACAACTACATTATATTCTTCACTAGCATTTATAATCTCAACAATAATCCTCAAATAATCACTGTTTTTTATCAAATTTCCTAAACTAGGCAATGCAAAAATAAGAACATGCTCAGCATTTTCTCCACTAGCCTTACCAATCTCAGCAATAATCAATCCTATTTCCCTCAAATCACCACTACTTTTTATTAAATTTTTAAAACAAGGCAATCCCATTTCAAGAACATATTTCGCACTTTCTCCACTAGCCTTACCAATCTCAGCAATAATCCTCAAATCACCACTATTTTTTATCAAATTTCTTAAACTAGGTAGTCCATATGTAAGAACCTTTCTAACTCTATCTCCGATAATGTTTATAATTTCTAAAGTAATATCCCAATTCTCAATTAATAATTCTCCCAATTTTGGACTTTTATCAAACTGAAAACCTAACTCTTCTAGATACTCTTTTCTTTCATATTTTCACTTTCT
>NZCU01000003.1 GCA_002688395.1 Nanobdellota archaeon
AGATAAAAAATTAGAAATAATGACAACTCCAAATCAAGATAGCCCTTTGTCACAAGGAAAAATACCTATAATTGGAGTTGATGTTTGGGAACATGCTTATTATCTAAAATATCAAAATAAAAGACCAGAATATATAGAAGCTTTCTTAGAAGTTTTAAATTGGGATCAAGCTGAAGAGAATTATAAAAAAGCTATGGGAGAGTAAAAATGTCTAGTAAATGTCATCTTTTTTGTTGTATCAAAACCTTAAATGAAAGCAATCATTCTTCCTGGAAATAGTAAGAAATCAAATGAGATATGGGTAGATGAGTTAAAAGATGGTCTTATGTCTTGTTTTGATGAAGTAACAGCGATGCATTATGATCATTGGAATTCTGGAGAAGATATGGATTTTGAAAGTGAAAAAAGAAAAGCAAAAGAAATTTTGGGTGGGATAAATGGGGACTATGCAATAATTGCAAAATCAGTTGGGATTGTTATTACAATGACTCTTATTAAAGAAGAAAAAACAACACCAAAATATTGTATATTCTCAGGACTTCCTATGGATGAAGATACAACAGGTCCTTTTACTGAGTTGAAAAATATGCTAAAAAGATATAGTATTCCAACTGTATTTATTCAAAATCCTGATGAAAGATTTATAAAACCAGAACAACTACGAGAAGTATTATCAAACCTTGGTGTGAAAAAGTTTGAAGTTGTTAATGGGAAAGGACAAGAGCATTCTTATACTGTTGGGGAAATTGTTGAGGTTGCTCAAGAGATGAATAAAAAATATGAAAACAATTAAATTAGCTTCTGGACATGAAATGCCTGTTTTTGGATTAGGAACATGGCAATTAACAGGTGATAAATGCAAAGAGGCTGTTAAGAAAGCAATTGAGTTAGGGTATAATCATATTGATACTGCTTGGATTTATGGTAATCAAGAAGAAATTGGAGAGGCTCTGAAAGAAGCTAATGTTGATAGATCTAAGTTATTTATAACTTCTAAAGTTTGGAAAGATAATTTAGATTATAAAGGTGTATTAAGTCAGTGTAAAGAAACTTTAGATCAATTGCAATTAGATTATTTAGATCTTTATTTAATTCATTGGCCGAATCCATCAATGGATTTAGAGGAAACTTTTAGGGCTTTTAATGAACTTGTTGAAGAAGGAAAAGTTAAGAGTGTTGGTGTTAGTAATTTCAATAGCGCTTTGACTAAAGAAGCACAAGAATTATCTGAGGTTCCTGTGAGCGTTAATCAAGTTGAATTTCATCCATATTTAAATCAAAAAAATTTGCTGAAATTTTGTAAAAAAAATAATGTTGTTGTAACTTCTTACTCTCCTTTGGCAAGGGGAAAAATTTTACAGGACAATGTATTAAAAAACATTGCTGATGAAAATAACAAAACAATTTCTCAAGTTGCTTTAAGATGGATGTTGCAAAAAGATATGATTGTTATACCTAAAGCAAGTTCTGAGGATCATATTAAAGAGAATATGGATGTTTTTGATTGGAAATTAAGTGATGAGAATATGGAAAAGATTGATGATATTTCTGAGAAACATAGAGTTGTTGATGTTGGTGGTGTTGATTTTGATGATTAATAGAAAAGGTTATAAAAGATTAGATATTTTTTAACATGTATGTCTGAAAGAACAGAAGCATTGATGAGGATTGTTGTTGGAATTATTTCTGGATTAATTTTAAAAATATGGACGATTTTAATTGAGATTATTATTGTGATTCATTTTGTTGTTGTACTAATTTCCAATAAAAGAAATAGAGACTTAGCTGAGTTTACAAATTATTGGAATACTCAAGTTTATGATTATATAAGATATATGACTTTTACTACAAATGAGAAACCTTTTCCTTTTAGAGGAGATGGATTAGGTAAGAATAAAGATAAAGTTGATATGAAAAATGGATCTAGCCCCAAATCTAAGCCTAAGAAAAAATAGAAATCTATATAAATCTTAACTATAGTTAAAAACATACTATGGTAGGACAAAATTTACTTCAACCTCAGGAAATAGAAGTTTTCTATATAATTCCAGCACTAAGAAGACAATTAGCTCTAGATATGAAAATAAATGGGTTAAGCCAAACTCAAATAGCTACGTTGTTAAATATACAAAATGCTACTGTTAGTCAATATATAAGTAATAAGAGGGGAAGTAAAATAGAATTTGGAGAAATTGTTCTTGTTGAAATTAAAAAATCTTCTTCTTTGATTAAAGATAAGATTTCTTATTTGAGAGAGATGCAAAAATTACTAAGAATCATAAAAGATACAAGAGAAATTTGTAGAATTCATAAAGAAATATCAGATATCCCAGAAGAATGTACTCCTGAATTAATTGATTGTTTTGGAGGTGAAGAGGATGGAAGAGATACAAAAATTTGCTATTGATAGAAGTAGATATGATGATCATACTGAAATAAAAAATGAGTTTGAAGCTCCTGAAGGTTTGACTGGGGAACTTATTAGGCATATTTCTAAAGAGAAAAATGAACCGGATTGGATGTTGGCTAAGAGATTAAAAGGATATGAATGGTTTAAGAAAACTCCAATGCCTAAATGGGGTCCTGATTTGGGTAAATTAGATTTGAATAAAATAAAATATTATGTTAAACCTGGAACTGAGGAAGCTACTAAATGGGAAGATGTTCCTGAAGAAATTAGAAGAGTAGCTGAAAAAATTGGAGTTCCAGAAGCAGAAAAAAATGCTTTAGGTGGAGCTGGTTTTCAATTTGACAGCACTATGGCTTATCATAGTTTGAAGAAAGAATGGGAAGACCAAGGTGTAGTTTTTGAGAATATGGATACTGCCATTCATGAGTATCCAGAGTTAGTTAAAAAATATTTTATGACTTCATGTATTCCAGTTACTGATCATAAGTTTATTATGTTACATGCTGCTGTTTGGTCAGGTGGGACTTTTATTTATATTCCTCCAAATGTTAAAGTTAGAATTCCTTTACAAGCTTATTTTAGAATGAATGCTATGAAAGGGGGGCAGTTTGAACATACATTAATAATTGCAGATAAGGGGAGTGAGGTAAATTATATTGAAGGATGTTCAGCTCCGCAGTTTGAGGCTAAAGCACTTCATGCTGGTTGTGTTGAGTTACATGTACTTGAAGGAGCTAGGATAAGATATAGTAGTGTTGAGAACTGGAGTAAAAATACTTATAATTTAAACACAAAAAGAGCTGTTGTTGATAAAGATGGAACTGTTGAATGGATAAATGGTAACTTAGGTTCTGGGTGTACGATGTTATATCCTTGTAGTATATTAAAAGGTGAGAGGGCTAAAAGTGATTCAATAGGAATTGCTTTTGCTGCTAAAGATCAAAATCAAGATACAGGGAGTAAAGTAATTCATGCTGCACCAAATACTAGTTCTACTATAAGAGCTAAAAGTATTAGTAAAGATGGAGGAGTTTCAACTTATAGAGGATTGGTTAGAGTAAATAAAAATGCTGTAAAAACTAAATGCAGAGTTGAGTGTGATGCTTTGTTAATTGATGGAGATAGTGTTTCTAATACATTTCCGACTATGAAGATAGATACTAATAAAATTGATATTGCTCATGAAGCTTCAGTTGGAAAAATTGGAGATGAAGAAATATTTTATTTGATGAGTAGAGGTTTAAGTGAAGAACAAGCAATGCAAATGGTTGTTAGTGGTTTTATAGAGCCAATTGTTAAAGCACTACCTTTAGAGTATGCTGTAGAGTTAAATAAATTAATAGAATTGGAGATGGAAGGTACTGTAGGATAGATTTTTTGGGGTTAAAATGATTCAGATAAGTGAAAATGTTAAATTGGAAAAGGATGGAGAAGTTGATATAGTTAATATTCCTGAGAATTCTAAAGAACAGATTAATCTTAAGTTGGAAGATGATGCTGAGGTAAAAATTATTGTTGGGAAAAATTCTAAAGTAAAAATTATAGGATTTTCTCAAAAAAATAAAGATGTTGAGATTAATGTTATGGAAGACTCTAAAGTTGATTGGATAGATTTTTGTTTAGGAGATGGAGTTAAATCAAATGTTAAAACTAATTTAGTTGGGGAGAGAAGTGAGACTAATAGTTTGAGTATTGTTTTTGGTGATTCAGATAAAGAATTTGAAATTGAGAATTCTACAGTTCATAAAGGTTCTAATAGTAAGAGTGATATGGTTGTTAGGGCTGTTATGAATGAGAAAGCTAAGATTATTCAGACTGGATTAGTTAGAGTTGATAAAAATGCTATTAATTGTGAGGGATATCAAAAAGCTGATGTAATATTATTAAGTGATGATGCTTATGCTGAGGCTATTCCAAATTTAGAAATTGAGAATAATGAAGTTAAATGTAGCCATGGAGCTACTATTTCTCAAATAGATGAGGATAAATTATTTTATATGTCTAGTAGAGGTTTGGATGATGTTACTGCTAAAAAGGCTATTGTTGAAGGTTTTTTTGATCCGATAATTTTAAAAATTGAAGATGAAGAGCTTGAGAAGGAGATAAAAGATATAGTTTTGAAAAGGATTAGTAAAATGGAACCTAAACAAATGTTGAATGTTGAGGAAGTTAGAAAAGATTTTCCTATTTTAAATGAGAAAGTTAATGGGAAAGACTTAATTTATTTAGATTCAGGAGCGACTAGTTTAACTCCGAAACAAGTAGTTGAGAGTATTAACGAATATTATAATAAATATAATGCTAATATCCATAGGGGAATTCATAAGTTAAGTGAAATTGCAACTATAAGATATGAAGAAGCTCATGAGAAGGTTGCTAAGTTTATTAATGGAAAATTTGAAGAAGTTATTTTTACTAAAAATATAACTGAGAGTATGAATTTGCTTGCTTATAGTTTAATTAAAGATTTTAATCCTGGAGATGAGATTGTTGTAACAGAGACTGAACATCATAGCAATATAGTTCCTTGGCAGCAATTGGGAAAGGAAAAAGGATTAGTAATTAAATATATTAGAGTAAAGGATGATGGAAGATTAGATTTAGAAGATGCTAAAGAAAAAATAACTGATAAGACAAAAATAGTTTCTATGACTCATATGTCCAATGTTTTAGGCACAATAAATCCTGTTAAAAAAATTGGAGAAATAGCACATAGTAAAGGTGCGTTGTTTGTAATAGATGGAGCTCAAAGTGTTCCGCATTTACCTGTAGATGTTAAAGAAATTGGTTGTGATTTTCTAGCTTTTAGTGGGCATAAAATGTTGGGGCCGACAGGTATTGGAGTTTTATGGGGCAAGGAAGAATTATTATTGAAGATGGATCCATTTTTGTATGGTGGAGATATGATTTCTGAAGTTAGTTTTGAAGATACTAAATTTAATGAATTGCCTTGGAAATTTGAAGCTGGAACTCCTATGATAGCTCAAGGAATAGGATTAGGAAAAGCTGTTGATTATTTATCTGGGATTGGAATGGAAAAAATAAAAGAATATGAAGAATTTCTAACAGAATATGCTTTGGAAAAATTGAGTAAAGTTGAAGATGTTGATATTTATGGTCCTTTGAAAGCTGAGAATAGGGGAGGAGTTATTAGTTTTAATATTGATGGAGTTCATTCTCATGATGTTTCATCTATTTTAGATAAAGAAGGTATTGCAGTTAGAGGAGGACATTTATGTGCTATGCCTTTAGTTACACAGATTTTAGAGAATACAAGTGTTTGTAGAGCATCGTTATACTTTTATAACACTACTCAAGAAATAGATAAATTAATTGAAGGAATTAAAAAAGTTAAGGAGATTTTTAAAGTTTAAAATGAAAGAAAATATGGATCCAAATTATTTGGGAGATGGAAATGATGATGAAGACATCTATAAAGAGAATATACTAGATCATTTTAGAAATCCTAGAAATTTTGGGGAGTTAGTTGAGGCAGAGATAAAACATAGTGAATTAAATTCGGTTTGTGGAGATATGGTTAATATTTTTGCTTCTGTAGATAAAAATAACATAGTTAAGGAAATTAAATTTAAAGGGAATGGGTGTGCTATAAGTATGGCTGCTAGTTC
>NZCU01000004.1 GCA_002688395.1 Nanobdellota archaeon
AATTTCTAAATAATAAGTTTTATAAATAGTATTTTAGGTTAAAAAATTATGGCAGAAGAAGAATTTTTAGTTCCGCTGGATAACTATTTGAAAGCTGGGTTACATATTGGGACTAAATTTAAAACAAAGTATATGGCTCCTTTTATCTATAAGGTAAGACCTGATGGATTAAGTGTGCTGAATGTGCAGGAAATTAATAATAGAATTAAGATAGCTGCTGAGTTTATGGGTAGATATGAGCCTGAAGAAATTTTAGTAGCTTGTAGGAGAGAAAATGGATGGAAAGCTGCTAATTTGTTTAGTAAATTAACTGGAATTAAAGTTATTACTGGGAGATATAGTCCTGGGTTATTAATTAATCCTGCTTCTAAAGATTTTACTGAAACTAAATTGTTATTTGTTACTGACCCTTGGCCTGATAGAAATATTGTAAGAGATGCAAATAAAATGGGGATTCCTATAATTGCTTTATGTGATACTAATAATACTGCTAATGATGTTGATTTTATAATTCCTTGTAATAATAAAGGTAAGAAATCTTTAGGATTGTTATTTTATATTTTAACAAAAGAGTATGTGAAATTAAAAAAATTAGGAAAATTAAAAGCTACTTTAGAAGATTTTGATGATGAATCTTAGTTCTTAGTAATTTATATATTTCAAATATTATTAGACCTGAAGATGCAAATATAATTACAGTAATCCAATCATTTAAAGATAAAGGAACCATTTTAAAAATTTTATTTAAGCTGGAATACATTAATACTAAATGTCCGGCTATTGTTATTGCAACTGCGTATAATAATTTTCTATTTGAGAAAAATCCTATTTTAAACAAACTTTGTTCTGACCTACATGTGAAAACGAAAAACATTTGGTATAGAATACTAACTGTTAATGCCATTGTTCTTGCTTTTGTTATGTTATCTAAATTCATTAAGAAAACGATTAAAGAACCTATGAAAATAAATAGAGTTCCGAAAAATAGGTAATTTTTCATTCCTTTGAAAATACTTTCAGAGGACTTTCTAGGATGTTTGTTCATAATATTGTCTTCAGATTTTTCTACGGATAATGCTAATGCTGGTAATCCGTCTGTTGCTAAGTTGATCCATAGAATTTGTAATGGGAGTAAAGGTAGTGGTAATTTTACTAGGATTGCTGTTAATATTAATAAAATTTCTGAGAAGTTTACAGATAATAAATATTTAATAAATTTTTTAATATTTTCATAAACAATTCTCCCGTGTTTAATTGCATGTACTATTGAGGAAAAGTCGTCATTTAATAAAACCATATCTGAAGCATCTCTAGCAATGTCTGTTCCTTTTATCGCCATTGCGACTCCAACATCTGCTTTTTTTAATGCTGGAGCATCATTAATACCATCTCCAGTCATAGCAACTACTTCTTTTTGTTTTTGTAAGATATTTAAAATTCTTACTTTATGTTCTGGTGTTGATCTTGAGATAATATTTACTTTTTTTAGAGTTTCTTTTAGTTGTTGGTCTGTTAGTTTTTTTAGATCTTTGCCTTCTATGCTTCCTCCTTCTATCCCTACTTGTTTTGCAATAGCTTCTGCTGTTAATCTTTGGTCGCCGGTTATCATTAAAACTCTTATTCCTGCTTGTTTACATAATTTAATAGCTGAAGCTACTTCTTTTCTAGGTTGATCAATCATTCCTTGTAGCCCAACAAAAATAGTTCTGTTATTTTCTTTATATGCCATGGCTAGAACTCTTAATGCTGAGGATGCCATTTCTTTGTTTTTTTCTAGGATAGTTGATGAGTGATTTTTTGTTAATTTTATTACTTTATTATTTAATTTGTAGTAGTTACATAATTTTAATACTGCTTCTGGAGCTCCTTTTATATAAGAAATTTTTTCATGTTCTGTAATCATATATTTATTTTCTGAATTAAATGGGATTTCATTAATTTTTTTTCCTGTTTTCTTAATTTTAGCTTTTGCTGCTGAAACTAGTAAAGCTATTTCAGTTGGGTCTCCTATATTTGGTAAGGAAGCGTTGTTACAATTTACTCCTATTTCTAGTAGTTGAAAGACTTCTTTTGTGTCTATTTTTTTATTGTTTATTGTAAAAGAACCTTCTGTTGAAAATCCGGATCCTGTAACTTTTATTGTTTTGTTATTAACAAATAATTCTGAAACTGTCATTTCATTTTTTGTTAAGGTTCCTGTTTTATCTGTAGCTATTACACTTACACTGCCTAATGTTTCAATTGCTTTTAGTTGTTTTACTAAGGCTTTTCTTTTTACCATTGAATTGACAGATAAAGCTAATGCTACTGTAATTACTGCTGGTAAACCTTCGGGTATCGCGGAGACTGCTAAAGAAACTCCAACTAACAACATTTCAGCTAGTGATTGAGAATTTAAAATTCCAACTATAATAATTATTATGGAAACTGAGATAACTGAAATACCCAACCATTTTCCTAGGTGAGTTAAACGTTTTTGTAGTGGTGTTCGTACTTCTTTAACTTCTTGAACTAAAGAAGCTATTTTTCCTATTTGTGTTTCCATGCCTGTTGAGCATACAATTGCTTTTGCTGTTCCTTCTTTAACTATTGTTCCTGAGAATAAAATGTTTGTTTGTTCGGCTAAATTAACAGTTTTATGTATTGTTTTTGTTTCTTTTATGGATGGTGTTGATTCTCCTGTTAAAGCTGATTCATCTACTTGTAGATTATTACTTTCTATGATTCTTGAGTCTGCTGTTACTCTATCTCCTGCATCTATTTGAATAACATCTCCTGGAACTAAAGAAGTTGAGTCTATTTTTATTAGTTTATTATCTCTATATACATTTGTTTTTGGAACTGATAATTTTTTTAATAATTGTACTGATTTTTCTGCTTTGTATTCTTGTGTAAATCCTAAAATAGCGTTTAGTAGTAAAATAATTCCTATGAATATTGAATCATAAGCGTCATGAAACTCTAAAGCTCCTCCATTTTTGAATATTGGAATTAATAATGATAAGATAACTGCAAAGACTAAGATAATAACTAAAGGGTCGAGAAATTGTCTTAGGAATATTTTTAATGTTGAGAGGTGTGTTATTTTTTTTATTTGATTTTTTCCATATTTATGTAAAAGAAGCTTTGCTTTTTGTGTTGATAAACCTTGTATAGAAGAGTTTAATGATTTTATCGTATCTTCTGCTGAGGTTTTGTAAAATTCTTGCATTTTATATTATAAACTCTAGTATGACAAATATTATGTAAATTGAAGTTAGTATTAATCCATGTTTTAGAGTTAGCATTTTTCCTTTTCTTACAATTAAGTAAAGAACAGCTGCTGAAATAATTAAAAATACTGCGCCTAAAATAAATGGTTTTATTTCTGGTGTTATTGGCCTTATTAGAGAAGTTGTTCCTAAAACTAATAAGATATTTGCTGTTATACTTCCTATTGCATCTCCTATCACCATTCCAGGATGTTTAGATAGAGCTGCTCTAATGCCGAAAGTTAATTCTGGGAGTGTTGTTCCAACAGAAACCATGAATAATCCTATGATAACTTGAGGGATTGCTAAATCTGTTGCTAATAAATTTGCACTTTTTACTACAAAATGTGAGCTTATAATTAATAATGAGACTCCTACTATTAACCTTATTGAATTTTTAAGTATTTTTTTAGGTATTATTTTCTTTGTTATTTTTTTTATTCTTCTTCTTTTTAGTAATTTGTATATGTAGAATATGAAAGCTGCTAATAGTATTAATCCTTCTGTTCTTGAGAATGTTTTATCTAGTATGAAAATTAATGGAAGTACTAAAATAAATAAGAGATATTTTACACTGGGGGCTATGTTTTTTGATTTTGGTTTTATTTGTTTTGCTATTAATAATGGAAGTCCTATTACTAAAGTTACGTCTAATATTGAAGCCCCTATTACATTACCTAAAGCTAATTGGGGGACGTTCTTAATTGCCGAGTTTATCCCAACAAAAAATTCTGGTAAGGAAGTAATTGTTCCCATCAATACTGTTGCTATTAGGAATTCTGATACGTTAATATTTTTTGCTAAATTTGTTAGAGAGTTAATTGTTACATTAGCACTTTTAACTAAGACTGCTACAGCTACTACAAAAATTAAGATGTTCTCTAACAATATATCACCCTTTAGAGAAATTATTTGGAATTATTTAAATTTTGGGATTACTATAAACCGCTGTTTTCTAAAGCAATTCCTATTACTTTTCTATATATTTCATAGGCTTCTGGATATCGTTCTTCAAACTCTTCATAAACTTCTGGGTCTATCCTATAAGCTGGGTCTTCCGATGGAAGTACTTCTAATTGTGCCATATAAGCATATAATTCGCTCCAAGAACCTAAACTTATCTTAGTATCTATAAAGCTATCAAAATGTTCATCCATAAAATATTCATCAGGTCCTATTTCATAAGAAATCATCCAACTACGAAATTCATTTCGATCTTCAAATAAAGTTGTTATTTCTTCATCTGTTAATTGCTCCTCAATTATTTTATGTATTCTTTCATGGAAATGTATTCCTTTTCTATATCCTTCCCTTGATAATAATAAATTTCCAGGAGTTGAAGCTAATGTATAGAATCTATTTGATTCTTCAGTTGAAAATCCTGCTTCATTTCTTAATAAACTTTTAAATTCTTCTCCTTTTGAAGAAACTAATGGAAGAAAATCAAATGTTGTTCCTGGAATAAAATTAGTGTTTAAATAAACTCCTCCTGGATTGTCCCATGGATCACCCCAGCTTGAATCAGAAGTAACAACTTTAAGTGCTTTTAATACATCAGAAGGAACTAGATATTCATCTTCTAAGAATGGAAGTGTATCTGCCCCTATTCTATCATAAAAATCTAACACATTATTAAAATCCAAATCTTCGAAGGATATCGGTTCTGTATTAACATCCACCATATCTGTTCCAATTCTATATGTATTTTCACCTTCACAATTTATAGGTTTATCTATAGGTACTATTACTGGCACAACATCATAAGGTGTTTCATCTAGTCCTTCAGGTATTACTATTGACCATACTCCATCTTCATCTTGTACAGATTCTACAGGAAGGGTAAATTGGTTTGCTGTATAATCAATTATATATTCAACCCCTTCTATATCAATGCCAATATAATTGTGATATCTTGGAAAATCACTAGGAGGGTGTAGGAATTCTCCATCTAAGACATACGCATCAATTCCCTCATCCTCCATAAGTTTGACAATTAATGTTGAAATGGCTATGCATCCTCCTGGGTAAAGACAATAAGAATTTGTTTCTGTATTTCTATATTCTCTAATAATACTAGGACTAAATTCTCTTAAAAAATTAATAATGTCTTCTTTTGAGTTTACCCTAGCTGTTTCTGGTAATACTTGAAGATCTTGTTCATAGTCTAAAAATTCTTCATCAAATTTTTCAAAATCTACTTTTGTATATCTAAGTGGGAAGACACTACATCCTTCTATTTCGAAATTATCTTCTTCTAGTTCTTCTTGAGCTGACATTGTTGGAACAAATTCTAAATAATTATCTAATAATTCTTTTTCATTATCTGGTAAATCATTATAAAATCTTGTTTTAAATTCATTAAAGTAAAGTGCTTTTATTGCGAAAGAATTTGCAAAAAGTTCGTACATATTATATGGAAGTGAACCTGGAGATTCGGGTGAACCAATTGGGTATCTTGAGTCATAAAGATAGTTAAGTAGTCTTTCTCCTTCATCAAAGTCACCATAAGATTCAATTGCAAGGTATTTATCCCAAATTTCTTCTTGAACGCCTTCCCAGGGATAAGAATTTATTATGAGATGACCAAATTCATGAAATAATGTTGTTTCAACGAATAATAGAGGATTAGGAACTCTTTCGCTAATTTCAAAAGATCTTTCATTAATTATTATTTCTCCTCCACCTGCACTTGCCCACACTACATTAATACTTTCAGTTTTATCCTCAAATATTTCAACTTTATCCAGAAGGCCTGGGAATCTGGTTGTTAACTCATCAAGAGAAGAAAAAATAATTTCTTCCATTTCACTGCTTAATCGGAAATCTTCTGGTAATTCTAAAATATAAGTATCTCGTTGGATTATTGTTTTTTGTGTTTCCCCTGAAGCTATTATTCTTAAATCTTCTTCATATGAAACCATATTTATAATAGAACCAGGACCTGGGTTTTTAACTATCCAAGCTCTTACTCCTTCTAATGTTTTTTGTATTTTAACTTCATCAGATTCTCCCTCATATAAGACTGAATAAAGATCCCACATTGTTTGTGGAGAAGGAGATAGTTCACATATAATATCTGAATGTCTTGCTTCTTCTTGAGCATTAACTAAAGGTATTACTAGAAAAAATACTAAGTAAATCATGCCTCTTTTAATGTACATAGATAAAATATAAAGAATTAATTTATTTAAATTTTGGGATTGAAGTATCTATTAAAAAGTATAGAATTAAATTTATTTTTGTTTAGTATGCGTGATTGTAGCCTCTCCAAAAGCCTTCCTCTTCTACGGAAATCTCGTCGTTGTCTAATTCTTCTTCTATTACCTCATCTGGGTACATATTCTCATCGTTCTCTTCTCTGCTTAGTGAAATTTTTTCTTCCATTGTTTTAACCTCTAATAAATATTAGAAAGTTTTAGAATTATTTATATTTCACCTAAATACTATATATACT
>NZCU01000005.1 GCA_002688395.1 Nanobdellota archaeon
AGGAGGCTTAAAAGAACCAATAGTAACAAAAGTAAAAGGTTTATTTAAAGTTGAAAATAAAAAACTAGAAAACGCTAGTAAAGCAGAAGCTGCTGCATATGTAAAAATATCCGCTATTAATATTGAAGATGTAATAGCTGGAATGCCATTAATAGTTTCTAACAAGAAAGACTTAGAAGAAAAAAAGAAAGCCATTCAAAAAGAAGTAACTCAAGTATTAATAGAAACAGATAATGAAGGGGTAATAGTAAAAGCAGATTCTCTAGGTTCTTTAGAAGCATTAATAGGATTATTAAAAGAAAATAATATTTTAATTAAAAAAGCAAGCATAGGAGATATTAGCAAAAAAGACATAACAGAAGCATCCGCAGAAAGAAATAAATTACACAAAGCTGTTTTAGGATTTAACGTAAAATCAGTATCTGAAGCTAAAGATGTAAGAATAATAAATAAAAATATTATATACAAAATAGTTGAAGACTATAAAAAATGGGAAGAAACTGAAAATAAAAAAACAGAAGCAAAAGCTTTAGAGGAATTACCTAGACCTTTTAATGCAAGACTATTAACAGGATGTATATTTAGACAATCAAATCCAGCAGTAGTAGGAGTGGAAGTTCTAAATGGTATGATAAAAATAGATAGCAAAGTAATGAATGAAAGCGGCAAACCATTAGGAGAAATAAAAACAATTCAATTAGATGGAGAGAATAAAAAAGAGTCTAAAAAAGGAGAACAAATTGCAATCGCCTTACCAAAAGTAACTATTGGAAGAAATTTATTTGAAAATGAGATAATTCTCTCAGATTTTACTGAAGAAGAATTTAGAAAATTAAGAGAAATGAAAGAATATTTAAATGAAGATGAAATCAATTTACTAAAGTTAATTGCAACAATAAAAAGAAAACAAGACAAGCTTTGGGGGATATAAAAAGCTTTATAAATCGCAAATATTGATTTAATGACAACATGGCTGAAGTAAAAATAATTGTTGGAGACAAAACTGGAAAAAGCTATCAAAAAGTTATTGATAATTCTGATAGTATAGTAGGAAGAGCTTTGGGAGAAACCATAAAAGGAGATTTAATAGGTTTTTCAGGATATGAATTCTTAATCACAGGCGGATCAGATCATTGTGGATTCCCAATGAGAAAAGATGTTAAAGGAAGTAGAAGAGTTAAAATTTTAGCAAATTCTGGTACAGGCATCAAAGTTAAAGACAAAGGTATTTTCTTAAGAAAAACTGTTGTAGGAGATACAGTTGGAGATAAAACAACACAAATAAACTTAAAAATTACAAAACAAGGAAGTAAAAAAATAGAAGAATTATTTGGAGAAACTAAAGAAGAAACTAAAGATGTTAAAGCCGATGAAAAAAAAGATTAAAATAAAAGCAAAGAGCATTTTAGTTGGAAAAACAAAAAAAGATGAAAGTCATGAAGGTAATGATAGACCTTTTTTTGTAAGCACATTTGATAAAAACGATCCGCATATAAATTGTCAAGGCCCAGTAGAAAGATATGATTATAAAAAAGGTATTCACAAAGTAATTCTAGATGGATTAAAAATAGATTATTTATTGGCAGGCCATGATATTGTAATTAATAATTTAAAAGAAATAACATTAGAAAAAGACGGAAAAGGTCATTTAATTATAAAAGGTGAACAATAAAAAAAGATGGTGAATACACTATTAGCAATAATAATAGCTACATTTATTGCTAGTGCAATCTCTTTATTAGGAATTTTAACTTTATTAATTAAAGATAAATTACTAGACAAAATTCTTCTCGCATTAGTTTCTTTATCTGCAGGAACTTTATTGGGCGGCGCATTCCTACATTTAATCCCAGAATCAATAGAATATTTCTCAAGTGAAATAGTATTTCTTTACATATTAATTGGATTTATTTTATTCTTTTTAATGGAAAAAATATTACATTGGCATCATTGTCATCATGGAAAATGTGATAAACACTCAATAGCCCATATAAATCTAGTGGGAGATTCTGTCCATAATTTTATTGATGGTTTAATAATTGCCAGCAGTTTTATAGTAGATATAAGATTAGGAATTATAACTACATTAGTTGTTATTTTACATGAAGTTCCACAAGAATTAGGAGATTTCGGAGTATTAGTCTACAGCGGTTTCACCAAAACAAAAGCATTATTCTTAAATTTTATAACTGCAATAACAGCAGTCTTAGGAGGAATAATTGGTTATTTTCTATCTTCTTACACAGAAATGGCTATTGCATTCTTCTTACCATTTGCAGCAGGTGGATTTATCTATATAGCAGCCTCAGACTTAGTTCCTGAAATTAAAAAAGAAATGGAGCTTAAAAAATATATAGTAAATTTCATATTATTCTTAATAGGAATTGTTTTAATGTACGGATTGTTATTCATAGAGTAATTAAATTTATAAAGCCCATTTTTCTTTAAAATTCCAATGGTAGATAAACTAATTCCAGAAATTAACATAGGTCTTTTCGGTCATGTAGATTCAGGTAAAACTACTCTAGTTTCTAAACTAAGTGGTAAATGGACCGATGTACATAGTGAGGAAATCAAGAGAGGAATAACTATAAAATTAGGTTATGCAGAAGCTGTTTTCTATAAATGTTCTAAATGTAAAGACACAGAATCTTATAATATTAATAAAAAATGCAGCACATGTAATGAAAAAACAGATTCAATAAGAAAGGTTTCTTTCATAGATGCTCCGGGGCATGAAACATTAATGGCAACTATGTTATCAGGAGCAGCAATAATTGACGCAGCATTATTATTAATAAGTGCAAATGAAACTTGCCCTCAGCCACAAACACGAGAACATCTAATGGCATTAGAAATTTTAGGAGTAAAAAATATCATAATAATACAAAATAAAATTGATTTAGCAGATAAAAAAACAATAGTAGAAAACTATAAACAAATTAAAAAATTTACAAAAGGAACAATAGCAGAATCATCTCCAATAATACCAATCAGCGCCCAACATGATGTAAATATAAATGCTTTGGTAGAAGAAATTGAAAAAAATTTTCCAACTCCAAAAAGGGATTTAACAACCCCTCCTTTATTATTCATAGCAAGAAGCTTCGATGTTAACAAACCAGGAGCAAAATGGGATAAATTAGTTGGTGGTGTTCTAGGAGGTGCATTAAAACAAGGTAAAATAAGTCTAAATGATGAAATAACAATAGCTCCAGGATTAAAATTAGAAGAAGCTGGAAAAACATTTTGGAAACCTCTAACAACAAGAGTTACAGGATTAAAACACGGCAATATAGAAGTTAAAGAAATAATCCCTGGAGGAAGCGTTGGGGTAATGACTCAATTAGATCCAAGTTTAGTAAAATCAGATAATTTAATAGGAAATATAGCCGGTCATAAAGATAAATTACCAAAAACATGGCATGAATTTTATTTAAAACCAACTTTATTAAAAAGAGTTGTTGGAAGTAAAGAAGATTTGGAAGTTGAAAGCATAAAAAAAGGTGAAAATTTAATGTTAAACGTTAACAGTTCTATCACATTAGGAATAGTAGATGAATTAAAAAAAGATTTAGTACATATTTCTTTAAGAATTCCTGTATGTGTTGATAAAGAAGATCGTTTCGCAATTTCTAGAAGAATTGGAATGAGATGGAGATTAATCGGTATCGGAACTATAATAGAATAAAATTAATTTTTACAACTAGAAATATCTTTTACTATTTTATCAAGATCTCTGACTTTTTTTTTGAGAGTGTCAACTTCTTTTTTTAGCTTTTTACTTTCAGAGCTTTCAGGAGGACCAAAAATACGCTCTTCACACGCGTCAGTAAGTCTTAAGACCCCACCACTAATTTCAAAAACTAAATTATCTTCATAAGGTTCCTTATCATAGGAAACTTCCTCAGGTTCTAAAATTCTTTCATAAGGAGCAAAAAGAATATAATGTCCTTTAATACTTTCTTTAAGTAAAGCTTCATCAACACCCAAATCACAAATTTTTCTTCTTAAATCTTCTTCAGTCTTATAGCGCCCCCTTCTAGCTTCTCTAGCTATGGTCATATAAGAAGGACTAAGGTTAAGTTTGTTTATTCTAGAATCTTTCGCTTTTAAGGCCATCATGGGGAAAATACAAATAATTAGGAAGTATAAAAAGATTACCATTAATTGCCATTAACAACAACTTTAGCAATAGAATTCAACCTATCTCCCTCATTTAACTTAATAATTCTAACTCCTTGAGTTGCTCTACCAATTTTACTAATGTTCTTGGTTTTAGTCCTTAAAACAATACCATTAGATGTTATTAAAAACAATTCATCTTCTTCATTAACAGTTTTAATACCAATAACTCTCCCATTTCTTGAACTTGTCTTAATATTAATAACACCACTTCCTCCTCTTTTAATTAATCTATAATCTTTTAACGGCGTTTGTTTACCATAGCCATTCTCAGTTAAAGTTAATAAAGAAAAATCATCTCCAGCCATATCCATTCCAACAATTTCATCTTTCCCCTTTAATCTTATAGCTTTGACACCAGCAGCACCTCTACCCATAGGCCTAATACCAATCTCATCAAACTTAACAGCCATTCCATCTTTAGTTCCTAAAATTAATTGTTTAAAACCATCAGTTTCTAAAACATTAATTAACTCATCATTCCCTCTTAAAGTAATACATCTAATACCATTACTTCTAGGTTTTGAAAATAATTGTAATTTCGTCTTCTTAATTAAACCTTTTTTAGTAACCATAACCAAATATCCTTTACTAAAATCTTTAATAGGAATTAATGTAGTCACTTTCTCATCTTTCTCCAATTTTATTAAATTAACAATAGCTTTTCCAGTACTATATCTAGAAGCCTCAGGAATCTCATAAGCCTTTAACCAATATAATTTACCTTTATTAGTAAAGAACAATAAATAATCATGTGTAGATGTAATAAATAAATTCTCAACAAAATCCTCTTCTTTCGTACCTGTACCCTTAACACCTTTTCCTCCTCTTCTCTGAGTTTTATAAGTCGCAACAGGTAATCTTTTCAAATAACCAGTATGAGTTACAGTAACAACAACATCCTCTTCAGGAATTAAATCTTTCTCATCTATAATCCTTAATTCTTCCTTTAATTCTGTTTTTCTATCATTTCCATATTTTTCTTTTAACTCAATTAACTCTTTTTTAATAATATCAAATATCATTTCTTCAGAACCTAATATTTCTCTTAATTCTTTTATTCTTTTTACTAAAGTATCATGTTCTTTTAATAATTTATCAGTCTCTAAAGAAGTTAATCTCTGCAACCTCATTTCTAAGATAGCTTCAGATTGTTTTTCACTTAATTTAAATTTTTTAACTAAGGAAGATTTAGCAATTTCCGGACTTTGGCTACCTTTAATAGTTTGAACAACAGCATCAATATTAGATAAAGCAACTTTCAACCCTAATAAAATATGAGCTCTCATTCTACTCTTTTCTAACTCAAATTCTAATCTTCTAGTTGTTACTTCCTTTCTATGTTTAATAAAATGAGAGATTAATTCTTTCAAAGTTAGGATTCTTGGTTGATTATTAACTAAAGCAAGCATAATAATACCAAATGTATTTTTAAGCTGTGAGTATTTTTGTAATTGATTTAATATAACTTCCGGAACAGCTCCTTGTTTTAATTCTACAACAACCCTCATTCCTTTTCTATCACTTTCATCTCTTAAATCTCTAATTCCCTCAATTTTCTTACTTCTAATTAAATCAGCCATTTCTTCAATTAATAATGATTTATTAACCATGTAAGGAATTTCAGTAATCACAATTCTTTTTTCATCTTTAACTTCTTCAATATTTGTCTTTGCCAAAACTGTTACCTTTCCTCTTCCAGTTTCATAAGCACTTCTAATTCCACTATTTCCAGCTATAATTCCCCCAGTAGGAAAATCAGGACCTGGAATTACTTTAATTAAATCATTAACAGTTATATCAGGATTTTCTATAGCTGCAACAACTCCATCAATAACCTCTCTCATATTGTGTGGTGGAATATTAGTTGCCATACCAACAGCAATCCCTGTACTTCCATTCATCAATAAATTAGGCAATCTAGAAGGCAACACACTTGGTTCTTTTGTACTTCCATCATAATTTGGATTAAATTGAACAGTATTCTCATCTATATTTTTCAACATCTCATCAGAAATTTTAGCTAATCTAGCTTCCGTATATCTTTGAGCAGCTGCTGGAAATCCTTCAATACTTCCAAAATTACCATGTCCTTGAATTAAAGGGTATCTCATAGAAAAATCTTGCGCCAATCTTACTAAAGAATCATAAACAGCCATATCTCCATGTGGATGATAAGTTCCAAGCACTCTACCCACAATAAAAGCACTTTTTCTATATGATTTATCATTAGTTAACCCAGATCTATGCATTGCATATAAAATTCTTCTATGTACAGGTTTTAAACCGTCTCTAACATCTGGAAGTGCTCTAGAAGTTATAACACTCATAGCGTAATCTATATAGGATTGCTTCATTTCTTCTTCAATTAACTGTTGTTTAATTTTTTCAGCCATTTTCTTAAATATCTAGATTTCTAACTTCTCTAGCATGTTTTATTATAAAATCTCTTCTAGGAATAACTTCTTCTCCCATTAATACACTAAACATCTGATCAGCTATAGCAGCATCCTCAATAGTTACTTTTTTCATATATCTATTTCCAGGATCTAAAGTAGTCTCCCACAATTGATCAGCATTCATTTCCCCCAATCCTTTATATCTCTGAACATTAACGCCTTCTTTACCAATTTCTTTAATTAAAGAATTATATTCAGTTTCATCATAAACATAATGTGTTTTTTTATTTTTAACAATCTTATACAAAGGAGGCATTGCAATATAAACATGACCTTGTTCAACTAGTTGCTTCATATATCTATAAAAAAATGTTAATAATAACGTACAAATATGATGTCCATCAACATCTGCATCAGCCATAATAACAACTCTTCCATATCTTAATTTACTAACATCAAATTCATCCCCAATACCACAACCTAACGCTAATATTACTGGCTGTAATTTATCATTTCCAAATACTTTATCAACTCTAGCTTTCTCAACATTCAACATTTTACCCCAAAGAGGCAATATTGCTTGAATTTTTCTATCTCTAGCTCCAATTGCAGTTCCAGCAGCTGAATCTCCCTCAACTAAATAAACTTCACATTTACTAGGATCCTTTTCTTGACAATCAGCTAATTTTCCAGGTAAACTTCCACTTTCTAAAGCTGATTTCCTCCTAGTTAACTCTCTAGCTTTTCTAGCAGCTTCTCTAGCATTTGCAGCACTAATACATTTACTAATTATCAACTTAGCAGAATTAGGATTTTCTTCTAAATATGTATTTAATTTCTCATAAACAATACTATCAACTATCCCCTTTACTTCACTATTTCCTAATTTAGTTTTAGTTTGTCCCTCAAATTGTGGCTCAGGAACTTTAACAGAAATAATAGCAGTTAAACCTTCCTTAACATCATCTCCACTAAGCCCTACTTTCCCATTATTACTTTTTTTAGTATAATTATTAATACTTCTCATTAAAGCTGTTGAAAATCCAGAATAATGAGTTCCATGTTCAGCCGTATTAATAGAATTTACAAAACTAAACACTCTTTCATTATAACTTCCATTATACTGTAAAGCAATTTCAACTATTACTTTCCCATCACTTTTCTCAAAATAAAGAGCTTCATGTACAGGTTCTTTATTCTTATTAATATCCTCAACAAATGACTTAATTCCACCTTTAAAATGAAATTTATCTACTTTTCCAATCCTATCATCTTTGATCTCAATAACGATACCTTTGTTCAAGTAAGCTAACTCTTTTAACCTCTCAGCCAAAACATCATAATCAAAAATTATGCTTGAAAAAATCTCTTTATCTGGGAAAAAAGTTATTTTAGTTCCTGTAGTTGTAGCAGCACCATTAGCTTTTAAGTTAGCAACAGGAATTCCTTTTTTATATTCTTGATAATAACTCTTCTTATCTCTCATAACTTCAATTTTCAACCATTCACTCAAAGCATTTGTAGCACTAACACCCACTCCATGTAATCCTCCAGAAACTTGATATGTTTTCTTATCAAACTTCCCACCAGAATGTAACTTAGTCAAAACTAACTCTAGAGCAGGTTTATTATATTCTTTATGAACATCAACAGGTATTCCCCTCCCATCATCTATAACTGTAATACTTCCATCTTTATTTATAGTTAACACAACATTTTTACAAAACCCAGCTAAAAATTCATCAATAGAATTATCTATAACTTCTAAAGCAATATGATGCAACCCTCTTGTCCCAATATCTCCAACATACATCGCAGGTCTTAGTCTTATCCCTTCAAGACCTTCTAGTACTTGAATATTTTCCGCAGTATATTTTTCAGCCATTCACATCACGTTCAGAGTAAGATATAATAAAAAAACAGCTCTTCATTTAAAAACCTTTCTTAGGTTGAAACATTAAAATTCGAGCATTACAAGCCTTGTACTACCAAAAAAAGTTTAAAAATCTTCAAAAAAGAGAAAAGTATTTAAAGGTGAAATTCAAAAATTTAATTTAGATGAAAATAGTTCTTGACACCAACTTTCTAATAAGTTGTTTAAAATTTAAGATAGATTTTCTTTCTGAGTTATCCGGAGAAGACATTTACATAATTGATAAAACAAAAGAAGAGCTAGAAAAGCTTATAAAGGGCGGAAAAGCAAAAGATAAAGAGAGATCAAAGATTATTTTGGCTTTACTAAAGAAAAAAAAGATAAAAACTTTAAAATCATCTCCAAAAGAAACAGTGGATGATAAATTAGCAAAATTAAAAGGTTATATCATAGCAACTCAAGATAAAGAATTAAAAAAAAGAATTAGAGGTAGAAAATTAATAATTAGAGCTCAAAAAAAATTAGAAATAAGATAAAATGTTTTATGAAATAGAAATACAAAACCACGTTAGACTTCCACCAAGTAATTTTGATGATAAAGATCTTAAAAAAACTTTAAAAGAAAGATTAAATGAAAATTATGAAGGTAAGATTGATAAAGAAAAGGGAATTATTATAGCTGTTAAAGAAATTTCTAATATAGGAGAGGGAGTGATAGTTCCTGGAGATGGTGCAGCATATTACGACGTTACTTTTAAGATATTAACATTCAAACCAGAAATACAAGAAATTGTTTTAGGTACAATAACAGATATTACTGATTTTGGAGTATTTTTCGATATGGGAGCCATAGATGGAATGATTCATGTATCTCAAACAATGGATGATTTTGTTAGTATAAGTAAAGTAGGAGTTTTAACAGGAAAAGAAAGCAAAAAAGTATTAAAATCAAAAGATAAATGTAAAG
>NZCU01000006.1 GCA_002688395.1 Nanobdellota archaeon
AAGATATAAAAAATTTAGCAGAATTGTTATAAATCTTAAACCTTAATCCAGGAACTTACTCGTTCCTAAAATCAAAACTCCCGTTAACTTAACAATGCAAGGTAAGTTCATTCTTCATAGAAAATTTACATAAATTTAAAAATATTAATCCTTTACAATTTACCATGCCAGTAAATCCAGGAGTACATTATCTAAAAGCGAAAGATGAATATGAAGAAGCTATTGGAGATGAAAATAAATTACGATGTCTTCAGAAAATGCTTTCTCTTTGTCCAAAACATAAATCCTCAGAGACACTACAAAAAGAAATTAAAACTAAAATAGCCAAATTAAAATATTCCACAAAAAAAGAAAAAGAAGCTAAAAAATCAGGATTCCAAAAAATCACTTTCAGAAAAGAGGGCGCTGCCTCAATTGCTTTAGTAGGAACAGTTAATAGCGGTAAGAGTACTTTACTAAAAAAATTAACTAAAGCTAAAGTCCGCATCGCATCTTATCCCTTTACTACAAAAAAACCGGAAGTTGGTGTTTTAGATTATAAAGGAATTAAAATCCAAATAATAGAAATACCCGCCATAGTTGAAAATTTTTCATCTACTGAAGATTCTAAAGCTTTGCTAGGAATAATAAAAAGCTGTGATTTAATAATTTTCTTATTTAATGAACCCTCAGAAAAAACAATTTTAGATCGTGAATTATCCTCAATTAAAATTAAAAAAATAATTTACATTGAAAAAGAAAATATTAAAGAAAAAATATGGTCTAACTTAAATTTAATTAAAGTTTACACAAAAGAACCTGGAAAACCAAAAGCATTTCCTCCAGTAGCTCTAGAGAAAAAAAGTAAAATAAAAGATCTAGCAGGACATGTACACAAAGATTTTATTAAAAAATTTAGATATGCTAGGGTATGGGGCAAGTCAGCAAAATTTAAAGGAATGCAATGTGGATTAAATCATGTTCTTAAGGATGATGACATAGTGGAATTACATCTTCGTTAATTGTTTTTTTATATGCTCTATCACTTTCTCTTTAGTTGTTCTTCTTAAATTTCTTAATTTGTTATCTTTTTGCATATAGTTCACAACATAATCTAAAAGTTTATTCTTTTCGAAACCATTCCAATATTTTGATTTTCTTATTTTCGCACCTTTCACAAATTTAACTTCTTTAAAAAATCTCTTAATGTCCTCTTTCTTCTGCATACGAATATGGGTTTTATTAAATTTGGGGTTGTACCCTTTAGATTCTAAAAGTTTAACAATTGATGGTGTTAATTCTTCATTAAACACAGCCAGAGATATAAAGAATTCAATCAATACTATCTTTTTTCTCATTCTTAAAGAAACAGCGATGCAACCATCTCCAGAATATAAACCTTTCAAAAAATAGTTTTGTTTAACAAAACCTCCATTAAGTATCTTCTCTGATAAGTATCTTTTATCATTTAAAAAAGAATTAACTAATTCTGATAATTTAACAGAAAATAAAGCAGACCTAATTGCCCCACTTTCTCCTTCTATTTGGTATAAATTTTGGTCCCATTTTCTAATAAGTTTTTCAAAATTAGAAACCATACTATTATCTTTATTGCTAAAAATAACTTCATATCTTCCGATATAACCATCAGACAAAATTAAACCTAAAAACTCATAAAAATTTTTATCTATCTTAATGGAATCTATATTCTTTATCCGCCTATCCCCTATTTTATCTGATTTCTTAAAACGATGTATCTTAGAAAAAATAGAAGAATTCGATAAATCAAGATTTAACTCAGTTTTTAGCTTATTTTTTATTTCATGGTTGGTGCATCCATTTTTACTCAATTTCAATATAAGATTTTCCGATTTTAAAAAATTTATATCTTGATTTAATTTCTCTTTACCTTTTTCATTTAATATGTATCTTCCTTTAGAAATTCTATCCAAATAACCATTTTTCCAAAATCTTTTAACATAACTATCATTAATCCTTTTATTGGCAATTCCGGTAATATTTGATATTTCCTTAATGCTATGTTCTTTCAACCACAAGTTCAACACATCTTTTGTTTTTTCTGTTAGAAGTTTCATTTTTTTATTATAATAATTGCTTTCCTTCCTTTATGCTTTTGTGGGACTATTACATGACAACCAGTTCCGAATTGAGAAACATCTCTCTCTAGAACTTCCATTATTTCAATATCTTTTAATTTTAATTCTATATCAGTTTTCCTTTGTTCCTTCATATATATTAGATATATATAATTATATTTAAATGTTTCGTTTTTATAAATACTTATCAATTAATTTTTTTGGCCATCCACTTTGTAATAATCTTTGTTTAATTTCTTCTTTACTTTGTCCAGAATTTTTAGCTTTTTTTATGAAATTTTTTAATTGCTGTTCTGTGTTTGAAATTGGTTTTCTTTTAAATTTGTTTTTGTTTTTAATAACAAACAAAATCAAAACTACAGCAACCAAAATTCCTAAGAGATTATAATTAAATCTTGGTAAATTAAATGATTCAGATATTTCTTCATCAAAAAGTTCCGAATTTCTAGAATATTCATCAAAATTGTGAAAATCAGGAACTTGCGCAAATTTGATATTTTCATATTCATATGGATTTATTCCAAAATTTTCAGACTCAATTATAACTCTATTTGATAATAAAATTTCATCACTTAAATCAATTTCTTTATCATTTAGAAGATTCAAAACACTCTCATAGTCTTCTATATTATTTCCAGCTAAATCTAAAGTTTCCTCTAAACTAACTTTCTGTATCTCAGTCAAAGCAAAAGAACCATTTAAAAAAATCAAAAACACTATGAAATATATTAATTTTTTCATAGAACTTCCCCCAAATTATTTAAACTTTCACCAAAGGTTAATTTTTCATCTGAAGCTCTTGCCAAAGAATTTTCCGCATCTTCAAAAACCCCATTATCAATTCCCAAATCATCGTTCCTCTTCCAATATGTGGATCCATCAGCAGAGACAAAAAGTTCATGAGTAAAAGAAAGATTAGTTGTACTTATAGAAGGCAAATATATTCTAATCGTCTTAACTTCCCCATCTTCTTCATATACCATTTCTAATATATTCTCTGCTATAGTAATCTGTGAAGGGATTTTTAATGTAATTACAGCATTTCTATAGTCCGAGGAGAATTCAAGTCCTATGGGGAAAGGATTTCCATGAAAATTACTTTCTCTAGTACATAGACCTTCATCATTACAAGCAAATATTCCAAGATCAGTTCCCCAAAAAGAACCAGGATCCCCATAAGCATCAGTATCAGCAAGACTATAACTAACTAATTTATCAGGAGACCAACTATCTAGCGAGGAGTCTAAGAAAGAAATCAAAAAGGGGCTATTTACACCATCTTCTGGGTAAGAAGAAATAAGACCATTAGAACCTAACGCCTTAATAAAATACAAAATCGATTGAATGTCTTCTTCATTATTCGGGATTGTCGCTGAAAAAGTATTCTCATCTGTTACTTCCATATCTAGCACATTATACTCATCCCGACCTTCATACTTATAATGTAATTCAAGGCCGTCAATATCATAAGCTTTAGCACTAATAACAACAGGAACATCTCTTATAGTTTCTCTCAATGTATTATGAATTATCAAAGGATTAAAATTTAATACAACAAACATATTCTCAGTTAACTTATAAGTTCTTCTTGTCATTGTTTCTCCTATAGGAGATTGGAACTCAATTTCTATTAATCCCCTATATTGCCTTAATTCTCGTTCACCATTAGAAGTAGTATGAAAAACCCCATTACTAAAAACAAGGTCATATTCTTCTCCTGTTTCAATGATTCTTACTTTAACTTTTCCAGACGAGTAAGGAATTACAATACCATCAATACCAACACCATTAGTAACAGGCGAAATCCAATCAGAGCTAATGTACTGAATACCCTCAATTTCAGCTATAATATCATATCTATACCTCCCGCGTTCCCAATTAACACTATGAAAATCAGGAGGTATCCATTGATACTGACCTTCCAGTCCAAATGCAACAAGAAATTTTTTTAAAGGAGACTCATATACCAAATTATTATTAAAATCATAGACTTTCATACTTATAGAAAAATCATCTTGATTCGGTTGCCTTTCTCTGCCAATACTATTTTTAAAGATAATAAAAAAGATAAAATTATTACCGTGACTATATGGTGTAATTTCAACCCTATCAGCTTTAGATAAAACATGATTTCTATCTATAAATTCATCAATATCTATATCCTTTTCTACGAAAATCTCTCTTACAATATTCATCAGTTTATCATAATCCCGTATAGTATTTTCATCAATTGATTGTCTATTAATAAATTCTCTATTAAAAACACTAAAAAATTCTTGATCAATTGCATATAATTGTAACCATGCATAAGCAGCAAGTTGATATTGTTTTGTTATAATACCAAATAATCCTCTATAGAATCTCCCATCATTAGTTCTAATAGCCATTTTATTTTAATTATCATATTCTTCCAAAAAAAGATTATCCCTATTCAACCCCAATTTGGTGTTTATAATTAAAGAAACTGCTTCTGCCATCCCTTCCTCAAAAACCTCTGGGTGTATTGTCGCTCTAAATGAATGCAGCAACTCATGAGTCAAAATCGCAAGATTTGTATCAAATTCATTAGATGGTTGTAAAAGGATACTATTCCAACTAGACACCCAATTTCCAACTCCATTACCAGGAAAACTTTTTTTAACAATTTTTAAATCAAGATTTGGATTAAATAACTCTCCATAAATTTCCAATGCTAACTCATAAGACCCATCTAATTCATTCCCATTACTAAAATCACATTCATAAACATTTTCATTTTTAATCCAATCATTTTCACCACACAAAAAATTAATAAGTCCTGTAATTTCCCCATCATACCAATTTTCAAAAGTAAAAGTATAGGACTTCTCAGGAATTTCTCCAAAAATAATTTCCTCTTCAATAGTAGATTCGCTACATTCATACTCTGTTACAAGTTTTTTCTTAACTCCCGAACAGGGATCTTCTCCACAATTAAAATAAGCTACATGAAACTCACAATTATTACTATTAGTACAATCAAATCTTTCCTCATAATCACAATAACTATGACATTCCTCATCTACTACTTCATTACTACAAGAAGTATCAGAACTAGAACTAACAAAATCAGATCTTGAAATTTTAGTTATTTTTCCATCTCCAGGACAAGAGAGAATTGCCGTAGTTCCTTCTAAGAACTCCTCACATTTAACAAGATTCTCAGAAACTACTTCTTCCTCACACTCAACCTCTAACCCAAAATCATCAGCCCAAATAAAAAAGTCCTCTACACTTATTATATTGTCATCATCTAAATCAAACTTAGTATCATAACCTTCATCATCTTGACCTAACCCAAAACTATCAGAAAACAAAAACATATCATCAAAATCTACAACCCCATTTCCACTAAAATCACTACATATATTTTCACTAACAACATTACCTGTAAAAAACTTAAAAACATTTCCAGTTAAACTATTAAAAAAACTACTATCCTTCCCAAATAATTCTCTCATCTCTTCTCTTAATCTTTCTTTTTCTTCTCCCTCAGAATTTATATATCTCCCAGCATAATCAGAAAATTCCTCCAATTTACAAAAACCATCTTCAAACAAACCAAACTCCACTCCAACTTCCCCAATATATTTCTTATCCAAATTTACCTCTCTTTCTTCACAAAAAAACTTAACCTCTCCATCAAACTCAACATCTTTAAATTGAACTGTTACTCTCTCCCCAGTTTCAGTTAATTCAAAACTTTTACTTCCTAAAACCATCCTATAATATTCACATTCTTCATTAATCTCTCCAAAAAACAAATACTCCTTATCAACATCCAAATTAACATTATTATCTATAATTAAATTCTCTCCACCAATACACAACTCCCCATTTTCATTACAATCCCCAAACCTAGTTCCATCATCACATTCAAAAAGACCATCTTGAGAAAGGACAATAGGTAAAACTAGAATAAACACTATTAAAATCATACTCTTTTTTATATACATATTTAATATTAACAATTTTTAAAAATATAAAAACATTCCTAATATCATGGCAAACTGTCCATTCTGCAAAAACGAAGTAACTTTAGAAACAGTAGAGAAAGAGAAGAAAGGCCTAGGAATCCTAATGCAAGAAATCATGTATTCATGTCCACATTGCAAGGCTGTCATAGGAATCAGCAGAGGAAAATGGACTGGATAAAAAGCTTATTAGTTCTAATATTTATTTCCGGTTGCTCTTTAACTGGCTCTGCCGTCTTAGAAGGACCTTTTCTAGTAACTAATGTTGTAGATGGTGACACCTTAGATTTGAATAATACCTTAAGAATCCGCTTTTCTGGGATTAATACTCCTGAAACTGGAGAATGCTATTATCAAGAAGCTAAGGAAAAACTTTCAGAATTAACTCTAAACAAAAATGTTATCTTAGAAACAGATATTTCAGATGAAGGAAAATATGGAAGAAAGTTAAGATACGTTTACGTTGATGATTTACTTGTTAACGCTTATTTAGTAGAAAACGGCTATGCTAAAGTCTATGACAAATACAAAGATGATACTCGCAAATATGCAGAACTCAAACAACTAGAAGCTTCCGCTAAATTAAAAAAATTAGGAGTCTGGTCTTGCCAAGTTGAATCTTGTTTATTTGTTTCCTCAGTTAACTCAGATAAATTTCACACTCCTTCTTGTAAGTATGCTAAGAAAATCTTAGAAAAAAATAAAATTTGTCACTCCTCAGAACCTTCCGATAAAGAATTTAGTGGTTGTTAACTAATAGTAATTTTATTTATGATAACATCTTCCTTTGGTCTATCAGGTCCTTCTGTCTCAACATTTCCAATTTTATCCAACACATCTTCCCCAGAAATTATTTTCCCAAATATTGTATGTTTATTATCTAACCAAGGAGTAGGAACTAAAGTAATAAAAAATTGACTTCCACCAGTATTAGGTCCAGAATTTGCCATAGATAATAATCCTTTTTTATCATGTTTTAATTCTGAAAGAAACTCATCATGAATAGTATATCCAGGTCCGCCAGTTCCCCACATTTCCTGTTTACTCACATCTTTACTTAAAGGATCTCCTGTTTGAACCATAAAATCTTTTATAACTCTATGAAATCTAACTCCATCATAAAATCCATTATTTACTAATTGATTAAAGTTATTAGTAGTTTCTGGAACCTTATCTTCAAACAACTCAAACTCCATAACTCCCATACTAGTTTCCATTTTTACTGTGCTATTTTCCATTGTTTTACATCCATTTAAGATTAAAAGCAAAGATAATATTATCAAAACTTTTTTCATAAGAAAAATTTAAAACTTAAACATTTATAAACTTAATTAAAATATCCAAGTTGCAAATATTAACAGTGAATAAAAAACAACACCTAAAACAAATCCAATAGGATTCCCCTCTTTCTCTTTAGGAATCATCTCTCTAATAACAACATATAATAAAATCCCAGCAACCAATCCAGTTAAAATATAAGAAAATCTCAAATTTAAATTATAGAAGAAAGCAATTAAAGCCCCATAAACAGCACCTCCAGATAAAATCATTCTAATGGTTTTATTTTCTAAAATTTGTTCTTTCTCCGGATTTAATCCATGAATTTTATGTAAAGAAAGGTTACTTAAAGCTGTATGTAAAAAAACAGGAACAAAAAATAAAAATCCTTCAATAACATTAACTCTTGTAAATTGTACTAACACAATACCAATACTAAATTCATACAAAAATAATCCTAAAGAATGGTTTAACTTTAAATCTTCTGAAACTTTACCTTTTCCAACATATCTATAAATAAATTTCTCAGTTAAATGAAACACAACAAAACCTATCAACACAAAAATAAACAAAGACTTAATTAAATCACTATCTCCATTTTGTAAATTAGGAAGCAAATGTAAAAAAATATAAGTTACACTAATACCAGCAACAAAAGAAATTAAATAAGCTTTATATTTTGAAGATTCTATAGAAAAGTTTCCACTAAAATATTTTGCTATTGCAATACCAGCACTTAATAATAATGATAATACCATATCTACTTTATAATTTATCCATTATAGAATATAAATGTTTCTTATTCAATAATAAATTTTCCAACCATCAAATTCTTCCCAAAACCACAAGGACTCTCACATCTATAAGTAAATGTTCCTGGTTGTGTTGGGAAAACATCAACATAAGTAGTTTTATTTGGTTCTATCAAAGCAACTTCATTATACATAAACCTACTCAACTTAAAACCAAAAGTTTGATTTTCTTCACTAGTAACTAACTTCAATCTTACCCTTTCATTTGCTTTTACTTTTACCTCACTCGGAACAAATTCCCATTTTTCTGCAAAAATAGTTACTTCTCTAATCTCCTGATTCTTAACAGTATATGCAGTCTCATCTAAACCCATCAATAACAAAATAGAAACTAAAATTAAAACAATAACTAATAAATTATTCTTCATCTTAAGATTAGAAACAAAATCCAATCTATCAGAATGTCTTACCTCTTCTTTTGGCATGCTATCATACTTAACTTTTAAATTTATATAATTATTGTTTTTGAGTAAGTGACATAACGTTTTTAACCTCTAAAATCTACTTATTTTTATGAGAAAAGATTTTTATTTTAAAAAAGCAAAATCTCAAGGTTATCTAGCTAGAAGCATCTATAAATTATTTGAAGTAAATAAAAAATACAAATTAATCTCTCCAAACTCTAAAGTTTTAGATTTAGGATGTTCTCCAGGCTCTTGGGTTCAAGCATGTCTAGAATTAAATGTAAAAGAAATAGTAGGAGTAGATATTAATGAAGTTAAAATAGAAGATAAAAGATTCAAATTCATAAAAAAAGATATTAACAAATTAGATACAAAAAAATTAGGTAAATTTGATGTTGTATTATCTGATTTAGCTCCTTCCACATCTGGAAATAAAGATTTAGATGTTGATAGAAGTATTAATTTAAGTTATACAGCGTTAAAAATTGCTAAAAAAACTTTAAAACCTAATGGAAATTTCCTAGTTAAAGTATTTCAAGGTTCAGAATTTGAAGAATTATTAAAAGAAATTAAGAAATATTTTCAATTTACAAAAAGTTATAAGCCTAAATCAACTAGAAAATCTAGTAAGGAAATTTATATAATCGCAATAAAGTATATAAAATAGTAAAACTTTTAATATAAAATGCCAGCAAAAACAAACAAAGTACAATGGAGATTCCCATTAAGATACATAGCACCAATAATCATAATTTTAGCAGGATTTTATTTTCTCTCATTAGAATATCAAAGGCCAATAACAGAAAAAGCATTTTGGCCATGGGTAGTAATAACAGTAGGTGCAGTATGGCTTGTAAAGGAATTTAAAAAATGAAAAAATTTAAAGCAGCTTTAACTCTAAGTAGGTATAGTTTTTGGATTTTTTTAGCTAGTGTTCTAACTTTAAAATTTTTAAAAAAGAGAATAAAGAAATAATTACTTTTTACCAACAAGTTGATTATAAGATCTATAATCCCCATCACCAAGTGTTACTACTTCATCACCCATAGTATAAGTGCCTGCTTTAAGAATTTTAGATCTACTCCTAAGTACAGGAATTGGTCCTCTTCCATTATATTTGATAACTCGAACAGTAGAACTATTTCTATATTCTTCCCTAGGTCTAGATGATGTACCATTTGAAGAACCAGTAGGTTTTGTAGGTATACTAGTTCTTTCTGGAGTATCTTGAGTAGGTTCATCACTTCCAGTAACTATCTCTTCAAGTTCTTCTTCAGGTGCACTATCTTGAGATCCACTCATAGTACTTTCTCCAAATTCCATTGAGTCAAACTCATCTTGAGATAATCCATTAACTTCTGTCATTTTATAATTTTCCTATACTATAAAACCCATTTTCCTCTTTATAAACCTTTCTATTTGACACTACTTAAGAGTAACAGCTTTTAGGTTTAAATAAATTTATAAACAACTAGTTTTCTCAACGTATAATGCTAAAAACACAATTACATATCCACGCTGGCGAAGATAAAGTAGACAAATTAGGATATTCTGCAAAAGATGTTATAGATAAAGCAAAAGCACTAAATTTTGATGTTATTGCATTTACTTTTCATGATGCTTTCTTTTATACTGAAGAAATTAAAAATTATGCAAAAGAAAACAATATTTTACTAATTCCTGGAATTGAAAAAACAATAGAAAACAGACATGTATTAATTTTAGGTATAGAAACTTTCCCAGAATTAAATAAACTAAGTGATTTAAAAAAACTAAATAATGAAGCTTTAATAATAGCCCCTCATCCATTTTATCCAAGAGGATATTCATTAAAAGAAAAACTTATAGAAAATATAGACCTATTTCACTGTATTGAGCATTCTTTCTTATATACAAGCTTTTTTAATTATAATAAAAAAGCTATAAAATTAGCCAAAAAACATAATAAACCAATTTTTGGGTCTTCAGATATTCATGATTTATATTATTTTGATAAAACCTACACATTAGTGGATTCTAAAAAAACTACTAAAGATGTTATTAATGCAATAAAAAGTAATAAAATAAAATTAGTTACAAAACCAGTGTCTATAGGAAAATTTATTTCAACATCTATCAACGTTATATTCCATAAATTATTCAAACTATTTAGAAATTAATTTCTACTTGTCCTTTGATTTATAGTTACGCCTTCTAAATTTGCGCCTTCTTCAATTTTTATAAAAATACAATCAATAGTTCCTTCACTATAATCACAAGTTTTTTTAACCTCTACAGTATCAGCATAAACATTAACCCTTCCAATAATTCTTCCAGCAATAACAACTCTTTTTGCACGTACTTCTAAACCTCCAGGAGCAACAACACCATCAATAGAATAAGCTCCTCTTTTCATTTCCCTATACGCATAAACATTTTATCTCCTAAAAATTTTTGAAAAAAATCCTTTCTCTTCTTCTACTTTTACTTCCCCAATTTTTTTTTCTATAGCCTCTATTTTTTTCCTTAAAGTATTAAATTCTAATAAGTTAGACCTAATAACACTCACATCTTCCATATTATTCTTAATAGCTTCTTCTAATCTTTTATTATCTCTCCTTATTTTATTAAAAGTGTTCTTCAAAATCATTTCCAATTCTTTAAAATTTTTAATCATAATTATAAGTATAAAAAAATGCATTTATAAACATTATTATAATTAAAAAAGCTATGAAAAAACCAGAATTAATGAGTCCAGCAAATAGCTTAGCTAGTATTAAAACTGCTATAGATGCAGGAGCAGATTCTGTATACTTTGGTATTAAATTAAATTCCAATATGCGTACTTCTAATATTTCATTAAAAGATTTAACTCAATTAAAAAAATTAAAAATTAAAAAATATTTAACAGTAAATTCTATCTACTACGACATACAATTAGAAAATCTAGAAAAATTAATTTTAAAAACTAAAGATTATGTAAATGGATATATTTGTTGGGATACCTCGACTATCCAAATTTTGAAAAAACATAACCTACCTTTTTTAATATCAACTCAAGCTTCTATCGCGAACTCATCTTCCGCTCAATTTTACAAAGATTTGGGAGCTAAAAAAATAGTATTAGCTAGAGAATTAACATTAGAACAAATTTCTAAAATAAAAAAAGAAGTAGACATTCCTATAGAAGTATTTATTCATGGAAGTATGTGTATGGCAGTTTCTGGTAGGTGCTTTTTATCCCAAGATTTATTTAAAAAATCTGCTAATCGTGGACAATGTCTTAACAATTGTAGAAGAGAATATACTGTTATAGATAAACAAGAAGGACAAGAATTAGTTTTAGGAGATCATTACATTATGAATGCTAAAGATTTATGCACATTACCTTTTATAGAACAATTAATAGAAGCTGGAATTGATTCTTTTAAAATTGAAGGTAGAAATAAAAAACCTGAATACATTAAATCAGTTACCGAAGTTTATAGAACGGCTATTGATGCTCATTTTGAAAATAAATTAGATGATTCTCTAAAAGAAAAACTAATGGAAAAATTAAAAACAGTTTATCATAGGGAGTTTGATTCTGGATTCTTTTTTGGTCGCCAATTAGATTCATTTTCTGATTCTACCGGAAGTAAAGCAACAAAGAAAAAAACTTTCATTGGAAAAATAACAAATTATTACGTTAAAAATAAAATAGCTGTATTAAATGTTCAAGCTCATCCAATTAGAGTAAAAGATCCTTTATTAATAATAGGCCATAAAACTGGCACTGTAGAAACTTCTGTTATAGATATGGAAATAGAACAAAATAAAGTAGAAAAAGTAGAAAAAGGTTTAGTTGGAATTAAGTTAAATTCTAGAGTTAGAGATGGTGATGAAGTCTATTTATTTAAATAACTATTATAGTCTAATAAAAAATAAATACTAGTTATACTAATTTTATTATATGGACCAATTAAATTATACATTCAGACCAAATATGGGAGATTTGAGAAATGATATAGCAGAAAAATTAGCAAAAACATTTCCCAATATGCCTCTTACAGACAGATTATCCCTTGCTGAAAATTCTATAACTCAGTTAGCTAGTATGGGAAATTCAGCTTTACATCAAGGTCTTGTTATGTATGGTGCAGAAATAATTAGAATTAACCATAGATATGAAAAAAGTGCACAAAACCAATAAACTTATATATAAGGTATACTTTTAGTATACTTTATGGATAAAGAACATATACCTATAAACGAGGAATTTATCAAAAGAATAAGCAAAATGGGCCCAAATTTGGTAATTAAAGTTCCCAAAGATAGACACGGAGATTTTGAAAAAGGTGATTTAGTAAGGGTATTATTGGTCAAAAAAGACCATGGATCTGTTGATTAAGAAGCTATATTCAAAGCTTTCTTCAACTTGCCTTCATCAAAACCAACAATAATCTCTCCATCTACATCTATTACAGGAACTGATGTTGATCCAGATTTTTGCATCATGTCATTTAATGCAGCTTGATCTTTAGTAACATCTTTCTCAGTGTATTTTATATTATGCTCTTTAAAAAATTCTTTACTTTTATGACAATATCCACATGTTGGTGTTGTATAAATAGTTACATTAGTCATTTTATCCTCCAATAATAAAAATTACCTTAATATTTATAAATTTTTGTTTTGACAATAAAATTAAGCTTATTTATAACTTAAAAGATAATTTTATAATTCTTTTTAATATAAGATATACATGAACATATTATTTCCACATGAAAACATTAGAAAAATACAAGATGAGTTCATTAATGATATTTTGTTAGCTCTAAAAGAAAAAAAACATTTATTAGCTCACGCTCCGACAGGATTAGGAAAATCAGCAGCTGTTCTATCCACAACAATACCATATGCCTTAGAAAATAATCTAACTATATTTTTCTTAACATCCAGACACACCCAGCACAAAATAGCTATTGAAACTCTAAAAAAAATAAAAGAATTACATAATACAGATTTAAAAGTCGTTGATTTAATTGGAAAACAACACATGTGTATTTATCCAGGAACTGAAACACTAACACCCCAACAATTCACAGAATATTGTAAAGAAGTAGTAGAAAATAACTCATGTCAGTATTACACCAATCTAAAATTCAACAACAAACTATCTTTTGAAACTAAAAACTTGCTAAATAAAACAAAAAAAGAAATTCTAGACGTTGATGAATTAATATCATCTTCAAAATCCTGCAGTTTATGCCCATATGAAATATCTATATTAAAAGCAAAAGAAGCTAATGTCATAATAATGGATTACTATCATATATTCTCTCCCGCAATAGCTTCTGCTTTCCTAAATAAAACAGATAAAACAATACAAGAATCTATAATAATAGTAGATGAAGCCCATAACTTGCCACAAAGAATGCGTGATCATTTATCTGTAAGATTAACCTCAACAACAATAGAAAGAGCAATAACAGAAGCACAACCTTATGAACAAGCTAAAAAATACCTAGAAGAAATAAAAGAAAAGTTAGATAATTTATCCTCTAATTTACAAGAAGAAAGATTAGTAAAAAAATCAGAATTTCATATAGAAGAATATGGTGATGTGATCTTAGAACTAGAAAAAATAGCTGATATTGTTAGAGAAATAAAAAAACGTTCTTACATAGGAACAGTTGTACAGTTTTTACAAGCATGGCAAGGTCAAGATGAAGGTTTTGCAAGGATAATAGCTAAAAATAAATTTAATGATAGAATAACAACATCATTATCTTACAAATGCCTAGACCCATCTTTACTATCCACAGAAGTAATTGACTCTGCTCATTCTGTTATATGTATGTCAGGAACTTTAACACCTTTAGAAATGTATTCAGAAATTTTAGGTTTTAAAAATCCAATTCTAAAATCATATTCTAACCCATTCCCACAAGAAAATCGTTTAAATTTACTAATACCAAAAACATCTACAAAATTTACTAAAAGATCAATGGGAATGTATCAAGATATAGCTAGAGAAATTTCCTCAATCTCAAACTTAGTTCCAGGAAATTGCATTATCTTCTTCCCAAGCTACCAATTAAGAGATGCGATAGATGTTTATTTCAAAAGTTTATGTAAAAAAACTACTTACTATGAACAAAAAGGAATCTCAAAACAAGAAAAAGAAACTCTTTTAGACAATTTCAAAAAAGATAAAGAAATGGGTGCAGTTTTATTAGCTGTAGCAGGTGGAAATTTCAGTGAAGGTATTGATCTTCCAGGAGACTTATTAAAATCAGTTATTGTAGTTGGTCTTCCTTTATCTAGACCAGACTTAGAAACAACAGAATTAATTAATTATTATGACCAAAAATATTCTAAAGGTTGGGATTATGGATATATTTTTCCTGCAATGCAGAAAACAATACAAGCAGCAGGAAGATGTATAAGATCAGAAAGTGATAAAGGTGTTATAGTTTTTTTAGATGAAAGATACTCTCATGAAAATTATTACAAATGTTTCCCTAAAGATTTTAATGTACACACAACCATGCTACCATTAAAAAGAATAGAAGAATTTTTTAAATAATTATTCTTTCTCTTCCATATGTAAATCTTCTTCAGAATCCTCTTTCTTTGGAGCTTTAGGAGTTTTCTTAGTTGTTTTTTTCTTAGGTTTCTTAGCTACTTTTTTTTCTTTAACTTCTTCTTTAGGTTCCTCTCCAAATAATTTATCAAAATGAGATTCAGTAAACTCTTGCTCTCCATTTTCAACAATATGTCTACAAGCTCTATCACATCTTTGCAATAATCTTCTAGGATTTTCTTTAGCTAACTTAAATAATTTTTTAACAATATCATCACTTAAAAGATTTAAATTACCAATTCTATTTCTTATTAAAGAAACAGCTTCTTCTTCGCTTAAATTTTTTAACTTCAAAACCCCATCTCCAATTCTTTCTTTAACACTATCATGGAATTTTGTATCATTATATTTAGTTCCAGCAAACACAACAGATTTTATATTTCCTTGATCGAAGAAATATTTTATTCTCTCAGTATTTTCTTGAGTTAATTCCTGCGCCTCATCTAATAAAACAATCATGTTTTTTGGATGTGCTTTAAACATTCTACCCCAAAATCCATATTTATCTATCAATAATTGCTCAATATTAAGATCAGTATCAATTCTATTACAACTAAAGAAAATTACTTGCCCCTTCCCTTTAAATCTATGAATCAAATGCTTCATAATAGTTGATTTACCAGTACCTAAATTTCCTTCAACAAAACTCATAGTTCCAGCAGGAATTTTATAAACTAATTCATCTAAAATATCATCTTGTCCAACTATTCTAAAATCAAAAGGTGCTGGTTTAATGCTAAATGGATTATTAAAAAAACCAATTTTCCTATACCATAATTCCTCATTTTCTTCTTCTGCCATTTTAAAATCCCCCTTCTAAATTTCTAGCTTTTTCTCTCAATTCATCAGCTTTATCATACAATTCCTCAGCGGTTTCATCATCTCCATCCCAGTGAAATTCTTGTCCCTCTCTATGTAATTCCATAGCTTTATTGTAATTTTTTTCACTACTTCCGCCATCACCTTTAAAGATAAAAATAAGTATTATAATGACTATTATAGCTACAATACCTAAAACCCAATTACTAATACCAGCAATATTCCCAATACTTCCAAGACCTATTGCGCCACCAGTAACAACATTGGTATCACTTGTTTCTTCTTCATGAACATCATCTACACCGTGCTCATGATCATCTTCATCTTCCATAATCTCATCTTCTTTTTCCATAACCTCATTTTCTACAACATTCAAGCCTTCAAATTTAAAACTAGCAAGTTTATCAATAACATTATTTAACTCTAATTTAACCTCATTTACTCCATCTTTATCTAAATCTAAATTTTTACTTTGACCTATATCTAATACAAGAATATTACCATCTAAAGTAATCATAACTCTCTCAACCCCAACTCTATTAATAGTCATATCTAATTCATTTCTTCCATCAACAGATAATTTTAATAATTCTCCCTCTAATCCTGAAACTATCCCAGAATCTTGTTTTGTCAGATCAAAATCAGCCGCGGAAACATTTAAAATAAGCACAAATATAAATAAAAATATAATTCCAAATAACCTCATTTTTTCTCCCCCATTTTTAAATTCCTCATACATTAACAAATTAAAAGCAATATATAAACATTATTATACTACACTACATAAAAATTACAAAACATATTTAGAACAATATAGTAGTAAACTGAATCTAATCTTCTTCTTCAGCAAAGAAATCTCCAATTTTACCAAATAACCCCTTTCTCTCTTTCTTATCTCCAAAAAATTCCTCTTCCCCGTCAAAAATTTCATCTGTTTTAGGAGCTTCCTCAACAACTTTCTTACTTTTACTATCTAATTCTTTTTCAATTTTTCCAGATTTCATATTTTTTAACAATTCTTTTTGAAAATTATTAATTTTATCTAATTTTTTATCTAATTTTTTAAATTCTTTAGGAAAACTAACAACCTCTTTAGTCACCTCTTTAATTGAGTCATTAACACCACTTAAACTATCTTTAACAACTTCAAACTCATCCTCACTTTTCCCAATTCTATCTTTTAATCCAAGAATATCTCTTTTAACTAAACCGAAAGCTTCCTTAATAGGATTTGCCATATCTACTTAAAAGTAAAGAAACCTTTAAAAATACTATTGTAAACTAAAATATAGTATGAAACCAAAGGCTCTTGTTGGTATTACTTTATTAAGTATGACTCTGGGAGTAGGTTCTTGCACAAAAAATACTTATGATTTCCTCACAGTTCCAGATCCAATATTTGAAGAAAGAATAGAAGAATTAAATTCTAGAATCGTAGAAGCACCAAACCTAGAATTAGAAACTCTTTTAACAAAAAAAAATGAAATAGACCCTAGTTATCTAGCAGACAAAGAAAGATTTGAAAATCAAAAATTTCAAGAAGGGCTAGAAATAGGTTATTCTATTTTTTGTATTTTTGCTTCAATAGTCTTAGGAGGATATAGCGGAATTAAATATGTGGAATATAAAAGATCTCAAATATTAGCATCTCAAGATACAAAAGAAACTTAAATATATAAACAAATTAACTTATTTCAGCTAAAATAAGATCACTAAGATATTTAGATGCAGTATTATAGCCAGCAAGTTCTAATCCAATAACACTACCAACAGCTTCTAATTTACCTATTCTTCCAACTAAATCAACTCCAGATTCAAAAGCCTCTATTACTACAGCTGCAACACCTCTTTGGTTGTTAGCATCTCTTTGTTCAGTAAATCGTCTTACATATGGCATTTATATCCTCCCTAATGGGAGTTATTCAAACATTATAAGGCATTTATATACCTTTCGATAAAATTATTTCCTCTTCATTAACTGTTGGAAAGTACCAGCTAAATCTATAACATACTTCCCACTTTCCATTCTAAATATTACAGGTTTTCCTTTCATCAAATTAACAACATCAATCTCAAATTTCCCAGGCTTTAAAACTTTAATACTTTCTAAATCTAATATAACGGGTCTATCATCATTTTTACTTCCAACAATATCAAAAACATCTTGTTGTATTTTCTCTTTCTCTTTAACAGTTAATTTTTTTATTTCTTCTTCAGCATCTTTTAATGATTCTTTCTTAATATAGAAAAAGAATCTTCCACCACAACTACAACCTTTTAACAATTCTTCACTAGCATCATTATAAACTTTCGCACAACGAACACATTGATGAGGCATTTATTTTCTCCCTCTTCTATTAGAAGTATATAATTGTAATTTGTTAGGATCTCTTTTAATTTCTTTAATAATATTAGCAGGACCCATAATAGTTATTCCTCTTCTATCCCCAAAAAATAATTTAAAAATTCCATCTCTTAAAGCAGAGCCAATATCTTTTCTAACATTAGGTTCTAAACTTGCAATCTCAATACCTTTAAATTTTTTATCAATCTCTTCCATAGTTCTTTCAATCAACATCCCCTCTTCTTTGTTACTTAATCTACCTTCCAACATAACAATTTTATCCTGTTTTATTATTTTCAACAATTTAGTAACTTTTCTATCACTATCTAACTGAATAATTTCATCCATTGGAACGTATTGTAATGTTAACATTTTATTTCATTAATTTAATCAGCTCATCATAAAAATCTTCTATATTATCTCCATACTCAGCACTAACTCCAATAACTCCATACTGAGGAAATGCAGCTTCTATTTTTTTCAAATCCGATTTCTTAAGATCAGATTTATTAGCAGCTATTAAAACTGGAATATCTCTAGCAGCTAAATTTCCAACTATAGTTATATTTACTTGACTATAGGGATCAATAGTAGAATCAAGCACTATAATTACTGCATCCATGCTATCTAACCATTTAATACTTTCAATTATCCCCTTAGTAGCTTCCTTAGCTCTTTCTTGTGCTTCTTTTTTCTTTAACCCAGCTTTAATAAAATCTTCATAATCTATTTTTGTTGCTATCCCGGGAGTATCAACCAAATTAAAAGTCATCTCTTTTCTTCCACTCTTAACATTTATTTTCTCCTTTTCTTGAACATTTCTAGTCTCATGAGGAACTTTACTTGTAGTTCCCATTTCCTCTCCCAACCAATCTTGACAAATTCTATTAGCTAAAGTAGTTTTTCCAGAATTAGGAGGACCATATAATCCTAGTTTTAAATTACTCCTTCCTTTAAATATATTGAATAGAAAAATCTTATTCAAAAAATCTTTTAAACTTTTAAACATACTCTAAAAAAACTAGAATTTCTTAATAAACATTTCTATTATAGAAAGCAACATTAATCTAAAGAATATAATTCGTTGAGATCTCTAAGGTTATCATTATCTACTTCAGTAGTTGCTCTAAAGTAAACATCTTCAAGAACTTTTAACCATTCTCCATTTCCAGGTTTATATGTAATTAATTCAAAAGGATGTTCCATCCCACCTACAGAAACTAACGGACGATTAACTTCGTAAGGTTTAACATCAGATGGGTCTATTCCTTTCTTAGCTCTAGTATCAGTAAAAGTAGATAACACAGTACGGTTGTTATCATTAACAAGCTCTTCAGCTTTTAGCACCTCCATTCCCTTAAATTGAACAAGTACTTCATCACCACTACCTGCAACTTTTTTATAAGAAGCTTCAAATAAGTCAGGAAATGCTTCGCTTCTTTCAGTTGAGAATACATAACTATCATATCCAGCATTCTCACCATTACCAGGTACGTTAGCAGTAAAAGCTCCACTTCTAGCAATTACTGTAGCTTTTTCAATTAATTTTTGACCTTCTACATGATCTTTAAGGTCATTTAATCTATCTTCAAGCACACGTAATTTCATAAAAAAATTACTAAAAACAGCGTATTTAAGCATTTGTGTGAAGAAATTATTATCTTACATCAATTATTTTCTATAGAACCTGTCTTGATTAAAACTTTTATTGGGAATTTCATACAACACTTTTCCTTTTTCATCAATACTTTCTTTTATTTTTTTAGATAAAAAATTATAAATCCTAATATTTACTCTTGAATTAACTTTATCTATCATCCTTCTCCTAAATAAAACAACTTCTTTTTCTTGAATTTCTGAAAAAACAACAAAAACATCTGTAATTTTATTATCCTCATCAGGGTTATATAATATAACTTTATTTATTTTCTCATTTAAAACATCTTTTTTAATAACTTTAACTGCCTCTTCTAAGATTTCCTGTATTAAAGATCCTTTTTTAAGTCTAAAAACATCATCATCAAATACAGAAGCTTCTTGAATAAAGTTAAATTTCTTCCTAACATCTCTAGAAAGTCTATTCTTCTCACTCTGAGTTAATTCTTGCCCAAATAACTGCTTTTCAATAATTCTTAACTCTTTTTCCCCAAAAATCTTTCTAACATTCTTATTCGCCCTTAAAAATCTCAATAAATTAAGTTTAGTAACCATTATTTAGATTATTACACATAGATATTATTTAATACTTACCCTACTCAACAATATAGAAATCGGCTTATAAGCCTCCTATCCTCAAAATTTAGCAATTTAAAGGTAATTTACCGATTTTCTATCCAAAAACTATATAAAGGAAATAACCATTAGAAAGGTTACAAATGACACAAAAACCACAAAAGAGGGTATGATAGAAAGAATAGATAATCTAGAAGATGATCCTTATAATTTATTCCCTCCAACCGGAACTGTAGTATATGGTTGTCTAGCTAAGGAAATAGAAAGAATCCTTGATGGAGACATTGTACTTTTAGTAGGTGCTGAGAACTGTAATGGAACAACAAAAGGGTTAGTATCCAAAAGGAAAAGTGTTATTTCTGCTAGTGCTGTAGATTGTAAACTTACTGCAGAAGATACTGTTGTTGTTAGTGGAACTGTATCACATTCTCATCTAAAAGCAGGTAAATCAGTTGAAGCAGGAAATGTTTTTAATCGCTATCAAACAGCTAATAGTGGTTCAACTCTAGAAGTTACTGCTTCTTATGATATTTCCAAAAAAGAAGGAATAGAACATCGTTATCATCAAGCTTTAGAAAGATCTAAACCAATAGGTATAGATGTAATAAAACACCTAGCTGCTAATGTTCCTCTAAAAGGTTTATTGGGAAGACTAGAAATTTCTCCATATGATCTTCTAAAAACAGAACATGAAGATACACTAAAAAAAATGATAGACTTCGTAAGAAGACAAGGAAGAAATCCAGAAACAAGACAATCAGAAGCAAAATATTTAACAAGAAAAGTAGAAGAATATCATAGGGAAGCTGAAGATTTCTTCAGATACCACGATGATGTAACCCAAGATAGATTTGGTCCAGGAATTTTTGTCCATAATTTCATAAATGAAGGAACAGAAATTATAATGGGAAATGGTGACTCAACTCAAACATATAAAGTTGATAGAGACATCCAAATACCTAAAGGAAAAATATATAGGGCAACATTACGTAATGGTAGAATATTTACATATACAGAGAAAGAATCAAGAGATAGTTTAGGTCTAGAAACAAGAGTTAAAGAGTATGACCTTGCAGCTTAAATCCATTTTTCTAAAGCTTCACCTTCAACAAAATGTAATTCTTTACTAGGAACAATAAAACAATAAGGTCCTTCCTTAAAATCTTCTTTTTTAATTTCTTCCATATTCCCATATTTTATTTTAAAATCTA
>NZCU01000007.1 GCA_002688395.1 Nanobdellota archaeon
AAAGTAGCCATTGGAATGCAGAGTCAATCTTCTCAAATTACAGGTGTTGTTTTAGAAGAAGGAGAAGAAGAATTCTGCTTTGATAATTTAATTCCTACTAGGATTAGTTCTACAATAAGTGGACCTTCTCTTTATTCTGGAGGTCCAACTCCAGAATATAAAGATGGAAAAGTAGAATATAATAATAAATTAGCTAGAGCAGTGTATAAATTTGATGTATTCGAAACAGTGTATGAGGCTGAAGTTCCTGAAGAATTTGTAGATACATTAGAATTAACTAAAGCTGAAGCTTTACTTGGAAATGGAATGAGGTGGAATTCTATTGTAGCATATTCAGATTTACAGACTGTTATTCCAGTTCCAGGTCCTAATCCTGAGAGATTAGCTTATTATTATGCAGGAGATACTATTTCTGATGATAAGAATTTGTTAGTTCATGATCATCCCGATGAAATTAATGCTTACAAAGATTATATTGATAGTCATGGAAAGAGGGAAAGAACTTTTAGACAATTTACTTATAATGGACAAGGTCCTGAAGGAGCTCCTTCTCAATTAAGATTGGGTAGAGATCCTTATTCTTCTAGTGTAATTACTCCTGCAAATAATATGGCAGGATTAATTGATTTGGGTAATGGAAAATATAGAGTTTGGATGAAATCTAAAGTCTGGCACTTTGTAGTAAATAGTGCGGGTCAAAATTTAGATATTTGGGCTCCGGTTAGTGTAGATGGACAGACCAGTCCTCAGAGATTTAGTTATTGTGTTAAAGGTAAGACTGTATGAAAAAGTTATTATTATTAGGACTTGTAATGATTTTACTAGTTCAAGTTAGTTATGCAGCTAAAGTGGTAGGTATAGTTAATGATGTTTCAGATCCAGAGAATATTATTCCTGTGAGCGGAGCTAATATTTTAATCTATATTGAGACGGATGATTTAGAAGGAAGCGCTAGTTATGCTGCGATTACAGATTCTAATGGAAGATATAGTATTGATTTACCTGGTGGTAAATATTTTATGTTGGCAACTCATGTTGGATTTGGTGAGAAAGAAACTCAAGATATTGGAAGTGTCTTAATAGAAGATCTTGGATTCTTTACGATTTATAGGGTAGAATTTAATTTAGTTGAAAAAATTTATGCTTTAGAGGAGTTAGTTGTAGAAGCTAAAAGAACTTTTGAGGATTTATGGATTCAAGGTAGTGTTTTAGATAATGTTGGGGGGGCTGTTGAATACGCTTTTGTGGATTTAACAATTAAAACTAAAATTGGAGATGAGATTCAGAATATAGTTACAGATTCAATTCAAACTGATTTTTTTGGAAGGTATCAAACTTTAGTTCATGAACCTTTAGATATTGATAATATTGAATATACAATTCATGCAGGGAAGAAAGATCATTCTTCTGTGGACGAGACTGGAACCATTACAGGAGGTAATAAATTTGAATACCATGAAATTCCTTCTGTTGTTTTAACTTACTCTCCTCCTTATGTTCCCGGAAGTAATGAAGGAGTTTTACATGCTAACTTTGATGAAGTTAGAATTGAAGAAGAGGGATTTGAAGGAAGTTCTGATTTGTATTCTGAATTTAGAACTACTATTTTTGGTGGAGGTTCTAGTTGGTATTTTATTCCAAGTACAAGCGATCCTTATTCCCCTCATTTTAACAGAGTTAAAATTAAAGAAGGAAATATTTTATTACAAGTAAATGATGGGGGAACTATAACCTCTACTCAATATCCTATGAATTATAATCCTTCAGATATAGATTCAAGTGGTTGTACTCCTGTTTATTTACAAGTTAATGATGGCGATGGAGGAATTCCATTTCATGTTTGTGGTGCGCCTTTAGAATTTGTTAATCTTGGTGGAGATAGTTTAGTTGCTAATGTTAATGCTTGGAGTTGTGTAGATTCTACTAATGTGGGTCCGGGAGTTCTTGCACCCACAGGAATTAATGAACAATTTGAAGGAAAAACATGGTGTAAAGATTCTGAGGGTATTCATGAAGATAAAGAATGTGGATCTGATGGGAAGTGTGGGAAGATTGAAGAAAGTGTGGAACCAAGTATTGAGAAGCAAGCTTTAATCTTATATACTGCTAAAGATACTGATGATAAGATTTTCTTGAATACGGCTGAAACAATAAAAAAAGATTTGATTACTGAAGGATACAAGGAAGAAGATATTTATTTAAGGACGATTGAAGTTAGAGGAGATATTAAAAAATGGATTAATCGTTTTAATGATCCTTTGACTTATTTAGCATTTGTTTCTCATGGTTGGATAAGTGATGATCCTGTTAATTCTGAAATCATGAGTACTTTGGGAGGTTCTTTACGTTTCGGTTCTACCGCAGATGAACAGAATAGATTAAGGGCAGTTCATATACCTGCATTTATTGAACAATTTAATGAAGGAGTTGTTGGAGAAAATACAATTACTGATTTTTATACTTGTCATGGCGGAGGTGGAGCTTCTTGGAGCGAATGGGATACTGGAGCAGGTCCTAGAAGGGATATTTTTACAAGTGATGAAATGTTAAAAGATACAACTAGAAATGCTGAAAGATCTATTGCTTATTTTTGGTCTAAATATACTGGGTCTATATCTAGGGCGCCTGCTAGTGGGACTTTGTATGATTCCGTTAGAAAGACTTTGGTAGGAGCTAGTGAATATGTGTGGTTAAGATTTTATACTCAAAATATGGAAGAGAATTATCCTAAAGATAAATGGAATGTTTTTGATTCTAGTGGACTGATTTCTTCTCCTCATAAAGATGATTTTTCAAGTGGTTCAGAATCTGAAGGATCCGAATCTCAAAGTTTAAATGATAAAATTGAAGTAGAGAAGTTTGGTTCTTTATTTGCTTTAAGTTATGATTCTGATTGTGATGGAATAACTAATTATAAAGCTGTTTATGGTTCAAGAGTTCATTATGAAGAAGAGGAAGATGTGCTTTGTCCATCAAGTAATGTTAAAACTAATTCTAAGCCTAAAGGATCTTGTAGTATTTTGAGAGATCATCTTATTTCAGTTATAGATGAAGAAGGAAATGATCTTGATTTATCTTTAGAATCTAATTTGGAAATACTTGATGAAATTGAAAATGAGGGAACTTATGCTATTTTATCAAATTCTAATGTAAATGATGGAGATATTAATTTTATTGACGAAATGGGGGCTTTAGCCAAAGTTGCTGCTTTTTTAACAAAGCCTTTGAATGGTCAGTCATTTTCTTGTCCATTGAAAAAAGCAAAAGTAAGTGGATTTAATGATGGAAATAAAAATGTTGGTGTGGGAAATGTGGATTGGCAGGAGATTTTATTAAATTCTATTTTTGAAGCTTCGGAATGGGCGATAAAAGAGACTTTAGATAATGGGTTTAGTATGGATCTTGGATCTGAAAATTCTGAGTTTGTAGTTTGTTATGATGCAGATAGAGACGGTTCTTCAGATTATCAATTAGAGTATTCTTTAGATCCTATTTGTGATAATGAATTTGAGTGTGTTGATTGTGGTACCTCTTCCCATTTAAGTTCCATAACTAATGGAAATGGTGATCTTATAGTTGATGGAAGAATTATTACTTTAGTGCAAGATGTGTTTGAGTATTCTTTATTTACTACATTTGGAATTATTGAAGATTCATTGCCAGAATTGAATGAATTATTTCCAGTTGATCCGGATCTTGAAAAATTTGAATATTCTTGGTTATTAGGGATTTATGATTTAAGTGAGGAAAATGATTTACAAGAAGAATTTTATAAGAGATATTTAGATGAAAGAATTTATTTAATTGGTGATCCTTCTGTAGATTTAAATTTAGACCGATTTAATGTTTTCGATTTTATTTTAGATTTTGAACAATCTGTTGCTGAACAGGAATGGTTTGTATTTAAAAATTTGGTTAGGGATAATTCCTTTTACCAATGGTATTCAAGTAGATTACAAACTGCTGCAGAAGTTCCCTCTTCTTGTGTTGTGGAAGAAGGGGAAGCTACTATAAATTATGAACTTGTTAATGGTATTACTTCTTTGAGTTATGGCAATTTAGATCAAGATGGTTTTGAATTAGAAATAATCTCTTATGATCCTTTTGTTTCTGATACTGGAATACGATTAGGGGTGTTACAGAGGGAAGAAGTTCTAATTAGGGATGGTTTTACTCCTAAAAATCTTATAGATATTCAATTTTTTGAATTAGCAGGAGAAGATTCTCCTTATACTCCTCAATTTTTAATGACTGGAGGTAATTTTAATACTGAAGGTGAACCTTCTGAATATTTAGTGTCTTGGGGAGATAAACTTCAAGAATTTAATTTTGAAGCTAGAGATCCTTCTTCGTCAGGTGTGTTGATTATTGGAGCTGAATATGAAGCACCTTTAATTTTGAGTGGAGATGAGTTTTTGGAAAATAGACCTAAAGAAGAAGATTTATTTTTAGGATTACAAGGAAAATTATTATTAAAAAATAATGAAATTCCTTTGGATATTGTTCAATTAGAGGCAAATAATAGAAGAAAAGATATGAGGTCATTAGTATGTATTCCTAATGATGAAAGTGATTTTCCAGGTAATATTGTGTTTTTTAATATTCATAAATTAGGAGACTTGGATGTAACTTCTAGTTTTAAAACTGGTATGACTTTTCTTGAAGCAGCTACTTCCTTGAAGAATTTGGGATGTAAGGATGTTATAGCTTTGGATGGAGGGAGTAAATCTGGATTTGCAGTAAGAAATGGGGTTTCTATTACTTCATCTGAAAACCCGATTGTATTTGGATTCTTCGAAGAAAGAGATCTAACCTCTTCCGATTTATTAACGTTTGAAAGTTTGGTTGGTTATCTGGATTCAGATGCAGATATTTTATTTGAAGAAGATATTTTAATTGAAGATCTTGCTTTAGTATATGATAAGATTTTTTATACTTTAGTTTGTATGAACGATGGTTGTGATTCATTAGAAAGTTCTAAAGAATATTTTATTGAGTTTTATCTTGAGTCTTATGCTGATTTGACAATTTCTTTAATTAATCATCCCAATACTCCGGATAGTCTTAAATCTAGATTAATTAAAATTTTGGATGTTTTAATGGACATTGCTAATCGTAATAGTGGAATTACTATTTATGAAAATATTATTGAAAAAATTGTTGAAGATAATGATTTATTTATTCATGAATTAATTTCTGGAAATTTAAGGTCTTATACAAGGACTTTAATGGAATTTATGGGGGATTTTGTATTTGAATCTTATTTGATGGAAGATGCTAGAATTTCTGAAATATATAGTCAACAGATTAAGTCTTGTGGTGTTTCAGATCATTGTATTGATTTAGTTTCATTACTTCTTAGATCATTAGATTCATATCTTATTGGAGAAATAGATTCTTGTGAGTCTACTCAAAATTATTTAGACAGTTTAGTTAGTTCTAGTGATGAAGCTTTATATGCCAAATCTTTGGAATTATTAGGGTCTTTATTAATAAAATCAGATTGTGATACTCTAAATATTGAAGCTTATGATAAATTTTGTTCTATTGATGAAATAGAAAACTCTCCTTTTGAGGATAAATGGTTGTTATGCCATTCAATATTAGATTATTATTCTAGGAATGATAGAGAAGAGAATATTCAACCTCATAAAATTTCTATTTTAAATGAAATTCGTTCCGATTTATCTATTTCATTTTCTCTTTCGGAATTGAAGGAGTTTATTCCTCTGTTGACTATTCTTATTGATAGTACTAATGAAAATATCTTATTAGGAGATATATCTTTTTATGATTTTAATAAACAAATTGCAGATATTTATTTTGGACTTATGCTTGATAAAATAAATGTAGTTACTCAAAGAGAAGTGGTAAAATTTGTATCTTTGGTTTTAGATAAAAATCTTGAAATAAAACCGGAGGATGAAACTTTATGGGAGGATGATAAATTTGTTCATGCTTTAGATGTTTTATTTGATGGAACTTCCTTGGGACAGGAATTTGCAGCATTAATAGATGTAAAAGGATTTAATTGGATTTTAGATAAAAGGGAGATTATTGAAACTAATTTGGAGAGTTATACTTTTGATAGTTCCAAAAAAATCGATGACTTTTTTTCTTCTATAACATTTATTCTTGCATTTATTCCTCAAGATAATTTTGAATTGAGAAATTTTTATTATGAAGTATTTTTAGGCTTTGTTTTAGAAAGATTGGATATGGAAATTGCTACTGGAGAAAATATTAACATGGAGCTTGTTTCCGATATAGTTGATTACTTGGAATTATTTACAGGTTTGATTTCATCTTCTGATTTTGATTCTTTTGTTGAAGATGGAATAATTTTGGATAAAATTACTGATTTAATTGATTTAAATTTTGATGATGAAGTTATAAATTCTAAATTATTAGATTTTAAGACTGTTTTATCTCAATCTAGATCTATAACTAGGGCAAGTTTAACTGATAAAGATATTGGATTAGCTTTGGCTTATGCTATGGCAGAGGGGATAACTAATGATGTTAAAAAGTATTGTTTAAATTCTCTCCCAGAAGATATAGAAATTGAAGAGATTATTCGTAATTTTGAGGCTAAGTTGACTGCGACCACCTTGATGGCAAATATAGTTAAGAATAGGGTAGAGTCTTTTTATTGGCCTGATACTATAGAAGAAGTAGTTAGGGGAAGACATTTAGCGAATTTTGGTTCCACTTATGAATTTCTCCATATACTTAAATTGTATAATATTTTTAAGCCGGAGGAAATAGGGTCTCTTTCTAGATTAGATATTTATAAGATTACTAGTAGAATTTATGGGCCTTATTATAATGAAAATTTAATGAAAAAATGTTCAAGAGACAGTGAATTTATAAAAAGATTAGAAGAGGCAGTTATTCTGGGTTTAACTCAAGAGTTTGATGAGATTGATTTGAGTCCTTTAAAAGGAGTTGTAGCTGATCAAGATAGTTTTGACAAGAAGATAGATAATCCGGAATGTTTTAATCCTCCTGTGTATTTTGGAGAGGATATAGCCGGTAATGATAATTGTATTGGAGGTTTTGAATCTTCTAAAACTGATAAAGGACGATATCAAACTAATTATTTATATGCAGCTTGTAATTTTAAATTAACTAACTTGGCTGCGTATTCTCATATTTTTTTCTCCGAATTTCCGGGAAGGATTGAACACATGAATCAAGGTTTATTAACTGATCAAAATGCAGGTTATTGTACTTCCTGTCCCACTCCTTCAGCCATACATTCTGGACAATCTATTGAAGGGACAATAACTCACAAGGATTATGATAGTATAAGAACTTATACCATGGATGAAAAAGGAGATATTCATATTGATATTAAAAGAGGATTTTTTTATGATGAAAATAATCTACGTCATATAGATGGTGAAGCTGAATTTCTTTTGACTAAAGACGGAGATTATTTTATAGTTAAAGAAGATGGAACTAAAATCCTTTTACATCATTATGATTTGCCTTTTGTTGTTGTGAATGATAGATATGGAAATATATATTCTGTAGATGAGCCCAATTGTAAGTCCTACATTAGATGGAGAATGGCAGATAAAATTGATCAAGATATTCTTTCTGGTAAGATAGATACTAAGATGATAAGGAGCGCTTCTTCTCTTACTTGTAGAAATCTTCAAGAGTCTTTAGGATATGACAAATACGAGTATTTCGAAGTTGTATGTTATGAAAAATAATTACTCCTTATTAATAGTAATATTTATATAGGGTATTTATCTTGCTTTATTATGAAAAATAGACTATTTTGGCCTTCATTAATTGGAGGATTTGCTTTATTAGTGAATCAATTTGCATTTTCTTTTGTGAATTTTGCTAATATTGGAGATAATATTAATAAGAAGGTTCAGAAAACATGTTTAAGTCCATTTAAGAATGTAAAATTTAGGACTGCTAGAGATAATTTGTTAGCATCTCATTTTATGGCTTCTAGAGTACTTCCGGAATTTGGTAGATATTTATTTTCTAAGGAGGGGGTAGATTGTACAGAATATTCTGAAACGACTTTTGGTAATTATCTTAAATTGGTAGAAGGAACTGATTTGGAAAGAAATCTTCGTTTAGTTGCAGGATATGTTGGTAGTAAACCTCATCAATGGATTGAATATTATGACAAGGGTAAATGGAATATTTTTGAAACACATCATGATCATGTAAGACTAGGAAATAAAAATTTAGAAAGATATGTTAATACTTTTAATCCGCAACCCTTGAAGGGAAATTATTCTCCAAGATTATTTATGTATCCTGATAGAAATAAAGATTTAGTTTGGTCTAATATTTTAACAGATCCTCGGGGGACATTTTTAAGATGACTGGTTTTTTTGAAGGATTATTTATGTCTGCTCTTTTAGCTTCTTCTAATGCAGATGCTCAGGGAATTATTCTTCCATTGAGAGATCTTTTATTGAAAATTCCTTCTATTGAAACTAAAGATTATAGAGAAAAGGATAGATATAATTTGGGAGATTGGGATGAAGGAAAATTAGAAGATTTAATTGCGATGGCTAAATATTATCCAGATATTGGAGATAGAATTGATTTTATTTCTGAACAATTTTTAGGAACTCCTTTCAAGGGAGGACTTATCAGGATGGAACTAGATCCAGTGTTGTCTCTCCTGAAAAGAATTTATTACCACATGATTATAATCCAATAATCCAAGAATTTAGGA
>NZCU01000008.1 GCA_002688395.1 Nanobdellota archaeon
GAACGTTGATAAGCTTGTAATAATCCTGGCCAATCTCCAGCTTCTTCGAATAACATTCGTTCAGCAGTACGTCCTACAGATTTTTGTGGAGCGTCTTTAAATGATAAAGCTAATAATTCAGATTTATATCCTTTATGAATATTAATACCAGATATAACATCCTTTTCTATGTATCCAGCTTTTATATGATCTTGTCTATCTATTAAAAAACCTTTAGCCCAATCAGTATTTTGATTAATAAAGTTTATCATATTTTTAGCCATCTCCATAGTATTAGACCAAAAAGTTTTTTCAAATGCAGCAAGTATAGATACTGAAAAAGGATACCAAGTAAATTTCCAAGCCATACCAAAAGCATTTTTATAAGAAAATCCTTTACGTCTAGCTTTTACAACAATCATTCCTTGACCGTTTTTTTCAGCTTCTTCTAATTCATGATACCAATAATAATCCATATCTAAAAATTTAGGGAAGGTATCTATTTTTCTAGACCTTCCCCCATCTTCTACAGTAGCCAATATTCTACCATAATTTAAATATGCATAATGTTCTCCAGTTATACGAACACCTCCTATAGTACGTCCTTCTTTACATCTTTTTTCTTCTCTATCCCAAAACTCTTTATGTTCTGAAGTACCTTCTGGAGCATGTGTATATACTTTATGTTTTAAATAATATCTTGAAACCTCACTAAAAAGATCTGTATTTATAAATTTTAAATATTCCTGACCTGTATGTATTACAGGATTATTTTTATATTTATCTAAATTTTCCCAAGGTTGTGCTATTATTATATCCGAATTAGGCATTCTTTTTTACTTTCTCTAATGATCTACCACCAAAGTAAGCACCTATAACCGTAATAAGAACTAGTTGTAATAAGTCAGTCCATTTTTCTTCTACATGAAATTGAACTACTCCAGCATCAATGAATATCATTAAAACTGTAGAAAGAACTAGAAAGGCTAAAACTAATGGCCTTATATTTTTTGACAACCAAGAATCAGATTTCATATCAGCAGTCCATCTATTTGATATTTCTTTTTCTAATGTATTTTGATATGAAACAACTAATTCTTTTACTTTTTGTTCTGCTTCTAATTTTTCTTCTTTTGATGTATGTAAATTATCTATAACTCCTCCTACACCTTCTACAAGATCTTTTGTACCCCCACTAAATATTGTACTTAATATATTCATTTTTTTATTTTATTCGTTATTATTATTGATCTAAACTCTGATCATATATATTCTGACGCCAATTACTATATTGATTCTCATAATATGAACGATTATCTATATAATCTTTTGGAATAGTAGGTCGTGGATTACCATAATAATCTAATTTATTTCTTCCTGGATACATTGATCTAACTTTAAATGGATCGCTATGTTCTTGCCCAGGTACTGCAGAATATTTAAATCTATCTTCAAATGGGACTTGTACACTTTGTCCTCCAACATCAACCCAAGCAGATGTTTGTTTATCGCCAACTTTAGAAGCACCTCTAATTCTTGGCCATTTCCATTTTCTTCCACCCTTATTTGGATCATATATTTCTTCTCTAGTTCTTTCTACATCAAATCTGTTCACATCAAAGATATTATGTCTTGGAGGTAATAATGGAATAGGTGTTTCATAAGAAGCTCCTAAACCTCCAACCATTCGTAAATCTCTATCAAGTCCTCCTTTTGTATAATAATCTGGACTTATTAATCTATGTCCAAGATTTTTTAGAGTCGCCAAAGGCCCATCTATTGGATTATATGGATTTTCATAACCACCTTTATAATCTCCTCCTATTGTATATTCTCCCGTAAATGGTATTAAAGGATGTATTTTAGATTTTGCTTGATTATAATAACCTTTGCCTCCGCCAAAATTCCATCCTGCTTGTCTTCCAAAAAATCCTGCAGTTGGATCAGTTGTAATCTCTTCTCCTTTTTGACTCCATCTTTCAAATTGAGGTAAAATAGTATTAACAACAGGACTCGTTGCGAAATTTTCCCATGCCTTTGTTATTCCTGGATAATTTCTTCTAAATTTAGAATTAAATCCATATGGTTGATTTAATATTTTTTGTGTACCAGGAACCTTCATCATATTAAGAGAACCAGCGATTCCACCACCAAACCAAGGTATCATATCTAAAGCTTTCATTTCTCTTACTGGATCTGTTCCTTCACCTGGTGTTATATGAGCAAATGGACTAAGTGAATATGGACTAGTTATTCCGAACATTGTTTGAGGATGAATACCCATTATAGCTGCTTTTTGTCCTAAATCCATATCACTATAATTAGGCATTTTCATACCCATAAAGTTAGTACTTCCTAAGAACGTACTACGCAAAGGATTATAATTAAATCCAGGATTTGTTCCTGTTGCTAAATTCATTCCAGCTGTAAGAGGACTCATTAATCTTGTAAGAGCATCAGGTACTTCTCCTTTTACAGGAATATGCAATCTATATGGTTCTGTTGTTGGATCTAATCTTTTTCTATATCCTTTCTGGCCATCTTCGCCAAATCCTTTCTGAGCTAGTCTGCTGTATTTATTTCTTTTATTCCATTGATCAGAATCCCAATTTTCTGTCCACAATCTTTTCTTTGTTGGTTCAAATGGAGTAGTCTTTGTTTTAAGAACACCTCCCCATGGATTTGGATTCCATTTTACTTTTTCTTGATATGCTCTATTCGTTAAATCACCTTTTTGATTTTCTTGACGAACAATAGGAGCTTTCCAAGTTTCTGTACCAAATATATTTTTCTTATATTTAGGAGCTCCATATTTATCCCAATTATATTGAAGAGGTAATTCATTTTCAGATCTTCCCCAATCATCCATACTAGGATAAGGAACTTCTTTAGTACTTATATTAACATCTCTACTAGAAGGTCTAAATATATTACCAATTTGAGCAGATACTTTACCTAATCCAGTTCTTTGTTGAGGATAAGTATCTCCCGCATTAGGATCACCTCTAGAAAATAAATTTTGATATAATTCGTCTTCTTCTTCCATTTATCTTATTCCCCCTAATTTACTGTTGTTTATTCTATTTATTTTAGCTTGTGTTTTACGATATTCTTTAATTTTAACTAATTCAGCACATTTTTCATACTCTTCTAAATCACAATAATATTCTATAACACTATCTATATCTTTATTAGATGGATTAAATATATCAGCATAAGGTAACCACATACCTTGATCATCACTACTATTTATTAATCTTTTAATAGATATTTTATTTGTTAATACTCTATAAGCATTATGCATAGATACATCTAACATTTCAAGATCATTTTGATATTGATTCATTTCTTTACTCATAATATATCTTTACTTTCTATTAATGTATATGAAAAACTATTCCCCCACACATCCCTAGCTGTCTGACATATTTCTAAAAATGAAAACCAATCATCATTAGATGCTATTACTTGACAACCTGCTGACCACTTATTTACATAAGTAGATTTTTTACCTTCCAAAGCAGTTGCTCTATGAATATTGATTCCGAATACACCTGTATCACAAGATGATTCATCAAATTCATATTTATCGTTTCTATTATTATCTCTATATACTGTTACATTTTTCTTTTGTCCTAATGCTAAATATTTACCCCCATGTAATCTTAATTTATGAGAACCTCTATATTGTCCTGGTTTTAAAACAGCACAACCTATTTTATCTATCCAAGGATTTTCCATCCAATCATCACCTGGATCTGTAGTACAATCATATTCATGATATTTCCAATCTCCTTTTTTATCTTTATAAGATATAGTTATTGTATCATCAAATAAATTAGTAACTTTACTACCTGTATCACAATTTCTAATACCTATGATATTTACATCATAGTTATCTCCTGTAAAATATTTATATCCTAATCTTTCTACAGTATCTTTTATTTGCTCTTTAGTATATTTATTTGTCATCATTTTTTTTAAGATGAGATTATTAATATAACATCTGTTATCCCACTATGTAACCAAACTTCATCATCTTTATTACCTACTGTAATAAAAGCTTGATCACCAAAAGCAATTTCATCAGTTATTGCTTTTATAATTGTTCTATGAGCTCCACTAGTTATAGTAAGATCTACTTGATCATTTAAGTCAGCGGTTGTATCCTGAGTAGTATCTTTAATAGGAGTAAAATATAAACTAAGTACTGTAGCACTTCTAGGAGTAAATCCTCTTAAAGCACTAATAGGATAAGCCACTGACTCATCTATGGTATCTTCTCCATCTCCACTATTAAAATATAATATTTTATACATTATTTTTATGTAGTTCTAAAATAGATATTAATTGTTCTTTAGTATGTAACTCTCTAGCTCTACCATTTTTTCTATAATCAGTTGGATCGTATACTTGTTTAACTTCTCTTATTCTATGACCAGCACTATCATAATATTTTACAATCCATCTTTCTGTAGAATCAATTTTTATTTTTTTAATTGTATTCAAGTAACTCATAATCCTATTTTTTTATATATATTACCTGTCTTTATACAAATATAATCATTTTTTGTCGTAAAAACACGTCTTCTACAGTTTTTATTATGAAAACCTATATAATGTAAAAATTTAAATCTATCTATTATTTTATTTATCATGTTGGATCTTCTCTATTACCTTTACGTCTTTGACCTCTAAGAGTTCCAGATTTTGTTATTTCTTTTTCTACTTGATCTCTAACTTTTGTTAATGATTCTACAATACCACCAATAGATTTAAGACTATTTGTAATATCAGAAGGCTTATAAATAGGTTTATTTTTATCATCCCTTTCATTAAGATCTACTTCTTCTAAATAATCTGTTAATCTATTAACAGTAGTTAAAGATGCGGTTAGTAATCTCATAGAAGGTGTTATTTGTAATTCTTTATATTTACTTATAGCTTCTTCTACTTCTTGATCGGGTTTATAACTTTCGTCTTTCATAAAATCTTTAGCTACAGTATCTGATACTATAGACATATCTAAAGATAATAAATAAGGAGATTTAAAATCACTTAAATAATAAACGTAAGCTAATTCTTGTAGAGCTTTATCTTTATCTTTACTTTTGTCTCTATCCCATAGAGTTCTAAATTCGGGGATAAGTAAAGCTCTTGGAGATATAGTTACTTTAAAATCTCTTAGATCAAATAAATCCATTAATCTAAATCTGCTTTAATTTCATCTTCATCTAAATTAAGAATCTTAGTATAACTACCGTCTTCGTTTAAATCATCTTCACTTATATTATCTCCGAAGTAAACTCTGACTATAGCTCTTATAGCACTCTTATTTGTAGAATCAATTACTATTGTTACAGAATATTCTGTAGTAGTTGTTGTATAATTATCCATTTACTTTTGCAAAAATACTAATTTCTCTAAATACATGATAAACTCCTCCTTTATATGATACAGGAATATTTCCATGAGGAGGTAATAAAATCTTATCTCCTTCTTTTAAATTAACCACTTCTGGTCCTATAGCTAAAATTTCTCCAACTATATCTTTTCTCATTTGAGCTGCAGTTTCTTCATTAACAATAATACCAGCTTCTGTTTCTGTTTTTGGTAGTTCAACATTTACTAATATATTGTCACGTACCATTTCTATTTCTTTCATTTTAAAATTCTTTAGTTTCTAATTCGTATCCATCCCATTTACCCATAGGACATGTTTTTCCTGGAGAATAAACATTTGCTGGAAATGCGCAACCACATTGACCACATTTGTATGTATTACCATCCCACATACTTTCATCAGCTACAGTATTTGTAGGAGATGTGTGTAGTATTTTTTTCTCATTTTGTGTACCATCAGGTTTTCTTATTATTTGATTAACTAATTTAAAAAATCCAGATGTTACTAATTCTGGACATTCTTTACATATATTAGCTCTTTCTCTTGCTATGTTTTCTATTTTTGGATCTACACTACCTTTATGCTCACTAAAAGCATTTAAATAATTAGACCATCCGTCTTTAATATTTTTAAATATACTCATCGAATTTACCTTTTTTAATTTCTTCTACCATTTCTTTGAATTGATCTTTAGTCCAGATACTAAATCCTTCATCTTCTCCTCCTAATACAACATTATCTACATCTTTATGAATATTTATTGCAGGACAAGTTTTACAAGTTTTACAAAATACAATATTAATACCTCTTGATGAATCTAGATTCCTATCTATATCATAATAATATTTACTTTTTTTTGTTGTCATCTTCTATATTTTTTAAAGTTGTTAATACATCATTTGCTATATGAAAATCATTTACTGAATTTCTCATTCTACTTTCATATTCATCAATACTATCTTCAGCAGCATCATCTATAAGATCCACAATTGATTTAGCAGCTAAAGCTTTTTTAGATTGCCAGTAAGTTATAGCTAAGTCTATAGAATTTTGGTTTAGATTTTTATTTTCTGACATTTATTGCTTTTTTAAGTTTATCTATATTATTATTTTTATCCTTTTTTAATTCATCTATCATCCATTCTAATCTTTTCTTTTTTATCTTAAATCTACCTAGATTCTTTAAATATATATCTGGTAAATCGTCACTCTGCATACATTTTTTTAAAAATTTAAATTGATGACTTATTACAGATTCTACTGCAAATATAGATAAATTTTTTTCTTCTGCCAAATTTTTAATAAACTCTTGCAACTTCCGCATACTGATCTTGTGTATAAACAATCTCTAATCCTTTATATGTTTTAGGTAATTCCATTGTATCTTCTAACTCTAATAACTCCTGTAAAACCATAGATCCTAATGGATTTAATATTAATAAAGAAGCTTTATTATTTTTTTTAGATATTTCTTTTTTACCTAACTTTATAAGTTCATCGAAACCACAATTTGCTGTTTCTTTATTTTTCATTGAATGTAAAATTAAAAGTTAATTCAACTTCTTTCTCCTCTTTTGGTATATTTATACTATCAACAACCTGTAATATACCAGAATCATCTATATATAAAACCCCCTTTCTTTTAAAATACTTTATATAGTTATCTAAATTAGAATTAGATTTAAACATAAAACGTTCCCTTACTAATTTTCTAGCTTGAGTACCAAAACGATCATTATTTGCTATATCTCCATCTAGTTCCATAAAGGCAGATAGTATATCTATTTCTTTCTGAGTTAATGGTTCTGGTAATATAACATTAATTAATTTAAGGTATTGAGGATAGAAGTTTTTTCTACTTATTTTTTGTTTCTTTATACGTTTCATACTGCAAATATATAACAATTATTCGAAACTCCAAAACTTTTTTGATTTTTATTTTGAATACACGACACCTTATCCCCTCCCAATTTTTTGTGTCGTTTGAATTTTCCCAAGAACTTCCGAAGAAGAGATCTCCATGGATCTTTTCTGCTCAATTAAGAACAGTCGTGTTATATAGTATGATTTGTATATAACATAAGACGTAGTAGCCCCGCTTCATATCATTTGTTTTCTTGGCGAGGTGTCCTTCATTAAAAGAAGTGATAGGCAAATATACAACTAATAAATTAAATAAAAAAATAATTAATAAAAAAATTTAAAAATATATATATATATATACGAGATCATAACCCACTATTATCAAAGACTCCCACTCAGTTTTGTGTGGGGATATTCCCCATGTGTAATTTAATTAAAAAGTATTAATTATGAAAGCAAAAGTTTTGTATGTATCACAATCGGGCAAATCTGCATCAGTTGCAGTAGA
>NZCU01000009.1 GCA_002688395.1 Nanobdellota archaeon
AAAAATGAAAAATAAAAACTTACCATTTGTATCTGTAATAATCCTTAATTACAACGGCCTAGATTATACCATAGATTGTTTAAAATCTCTTAAAAAAATAGATTACTCTTCTCACGAAATAATTGTTATAGATAATAATTCAAAAAATAATGAAGCTGATGTAATTCAAAAAAAATTTCCAAATATCAAAGTTATAAAAGCAGAAAAAAATTGTGGGTTTGCAGGTGGAAACAATCTTGGATATAAACATGCTAAAGGAGAGTACATAGTACTTTTGAATAATGATACTTTAGTTGATAAAAATTGGTTAAAAGAATTAGTAAAAGTTTTCAAAGATCCATCAGTAGCAATTGTCCAATCTCGTATGTTTGCGAAATATAAAAAAGAAGATTATTACTATGACCGTAACAATGGACAAAGTATAATCGGAACTCCAATTCTAAACAAAGAAGAATATGATCAAAATGGAGTAAAAGACATATTCATAGCTGTAGGATGCTCTTTAATATATCCATCAAAATTATTTGAAGAACCATTTGATGAGGATTATTTCTTCAATGGAGAAGATACAGCACTAGCATTTAGAGCAAAATTAAACGGATACAAAATTAAAGAAGCAAAAAATTCAATAGTATATCATGAAGGAAATGTTACAACAAATAAAGTAAGTAATCTAAATACCTTTCTTAAAGAAAGAAATTATCTTATGAATTTATTAATATTCTATGAAGCAAAAAGCCTATTCAAATTAACTCCAATAATGTTAGCATCAATAATTTTTAAAAACGCTTACCATCCTACTAAAGTACATATTAGATTCAAGAGTTATCTTTGGTTATTAACAAATTATAAAAAAATATCAGAAAAAAGAAAAAGAATGCAGAAATTAAGAAAAATAAACGATTCTCAGCTTTTCAAAAAAATGAGTTATAAGTTTATTGATCCAGAAACCACATCTTCAAATATAGCTAAAAAAACTAGCAAAATGATAAATTCTTTCAGCCATAGATACTGTTCTTTGATAGGAATTAAAACTCAAGAATTTTACAAAGATTAAGATATTTTTCTCTTTAAAGCTTCAATAATAACCATATCATCTTTTTCTAGAGATCTAGTAATAAATAAAAATAAAATATAAAATATTAAGAAAACTACAGGATATATAATTAAAGCAAAGATATCTGCAAATCCAAATAAAACTTTAAATCCAAAAGCAATGATTAAAGCTAATAAAGCTGATAAAAATATTTTTACATAAATAAATCCAAATACATTAACTTTAGTAACAGAATAAGCGCTTATAGTAATCAAAATAGCCCATATAAATATTGAAATAGAAGTAGCCACAGCTGCTCCAATTATTCCATAAATTGGAATTAAATAGAAGTTCAAAATAACATTAAAGATAGCAGCAACAATAGTATTAAACGCAATCAATTTAGTTTTTTTATAAATAATTAAAACTTCTTTTGGACAAGTTATAACATTTAATACAAAAAATCCTAACAATAATAAAATCAAAGTAACAACACTTACAGGAAGAACAAAATTAAAAATTGCTAAAGTTTCTGCAACATACGCTTCCCCAAAAAATACCCCTAAAAATTCTTTTGAAACTAAAAGAAATAAACTAAAAATTACAATACTCACACCAAAAATCCATTTCGTACTAATCCTATAGATATTTGAGAATATATTCTTTTTACCTTGAGAATGAAGTTCTGTAAGTATAGGTAAGAACAAATACCTTAATGAAAATGAAAATAAATATAATAATAAAACAGATGGAACTACAACATTATAAATTCCAACAGATCTCGCATCTAAAAAAATACCAATCATAAAAATATCAACCCACAGAAAAATCATAACAGTAATCTCATTAAATATTAAAGGTAAAGAATAACCTAAAAGTTTGTTAGTAGAAGGATTAATTAACTTAACATCTTTAAATTTAGAAAGTATATCCCTTCTAACATAATAAAAAATAAGTATTAATGTTAAGGCCATGGATATAACATAAGCCACAGCAACTCCTAAAATTTTAAAACCTAATAACAATAAAATTATTGTTAATGCTAATCTAGAAAAATTCTCAAAAATAAATCTAGAATAAACAGCCTGTTTAACATCTTGATTGGCCCTCATCAATGAAAAAAGAATACTAATTAACACATTGATGGGTAAAGAAAAAATTACAATTTTCAAAATAGAACTTAAACCAAAATCATGAAATAAGTAAATGGAAATCTCATTAGAGAAAATAAATAAAACAGCAGTTAAAAATAAACTAACAAAAAAGGTAATTTTCAATGAAAAATAAGCAACTCCTTTGGCTCTAGCCATGTCATGCTTTGCTTTATAGTAAGAAAAATATCTAATAATTCCAGTATCTAATCCTAAGAAAGCAATTGTAAGTAAAACCTCTAAAATAGATAAACTTAAAGAAAATAAACCATAAACTTCAACACCCATTCTTGCTATTAGAATTCTATAAACAAATAGGAAAACTTTTGATAAAAACATACCTCCAAAAATTATTCCAGCGCCCTTAGCAATCTTTTTTATGGGCTCCTCATATCCTTTTTTTTCTTCATATTCCATTATTCTAATTATTTCATGCGAAAGATATTTAAGCTTCACTATAACGTATTTTTTCATGAAAGTAATAATTACCATCCCTGCATACAATGAAGAAAACACAATAACCCAAGTAATTAGTGAGATAAAACGGGTCATGTCTGAAACAAAATATAACTACAAAATACAAGTTTTAGATGATGGGAGCAGAGATAAAACAGCAGAATTAGCTAAAAAAGCAGGAGCAATAGTATATTCCAACCCAAGAAATATGGGTTTAGCAGAAACATTCCAAATAGAATTAGAAAATTGTTTAAAATTAGGAGCAGATGTAATTGTCCATACAGATGCAGATGGACAATATAATCCACAACACATCCCAGAATTACTTAGAAAAGTAGAACAAGGATATGACTTAGTTTTAGGATCTAGATTTAGAGGAAGAATAAGAGGCATGCCATTAGTTAAAAAAATTGGTAATAAAATATTTTCTAAAGTTATTGGTTCTCTAGTAAGACAAAAAATAACAGATTCAACAACAGGATTCAGAGCATTTACAAAAGAAGTGGCAGCTAATATATTTTTTATAAATACATTTACCTACACTCAAGAACAAATAATAAGAGCAGCAAAACAAAAATTCAAGATAACAGAAATTCCAATAGAAACAAGAAGAACAAGAGAAAGTAGATTGTTTAATAGCCCCTTAGAATATGCAATTAAAGCATGGGTAAATATATTAAGAATTTATAGAGACTATGATCCGTTAAAATTCTTTGGATTCATAGGATTTGTATTTTTACTTTTAGGATTTTTAATAGGAATGTATTTTACATATTTACATTTCACAACAGGAATCGTAGGACATCTAGGCTTAATGATATTAATGCTTTTATTAATAATAAATGGAATTCAAGTAATAATGTTTGGATTCTTTGCGGATATGAAAAAACAATAACCTAATTTTTCTTCTCTAATAATACTCCTTTTAATTTATGGTAATAAATATTAAAAAACCAATGCTTTTCTAAACTAATTTTTTTAAGAACTCTAGATCTCGCTAAAATATTAAAAATATTCTTTAAAATATATTGACTTCCAGGAAACTTATCAGATTTCATATACTCAGATTTTAAATTTTTATGTTTGTTAATAAAAATTTGAGCACCTTTCCCAACAACTTCCATTCTTTTATAGAAAGATGGAGCATCATATTTATGTGAGTGATAAACAATTGCATCTTTACAATAATGAATTTTTAACCCTTTTTTTTCTAAAATATACCCCAAATCAATATCTTCAAATGCAGCATTAGGAAAACTAGTATCAAACCTCTCAAACTCAAACCATTTTTTCCCAATAGATAAATTACATGTATAAAAATACTTAAATCCTATATTCTCTTTATCTTTAATACCACTATAATTAAATTGGGGGCCATAAGGAGCAATATATCTCATAAATTCATTAACTCCAACATTCTCATCCCATAAACATAAACCAAGCACAGCACCCTCCTTATGCTTCATATGAGCTTCATAATGCTCTTTTAGAAGATTTTCATGGAATAATGTATCATCTCCACAAAATAAGATTATATCAGCCTTAGATAGCTCTACACCTTTATTTCTTGCCTGAGCAGGACCTTGATTATCCTGATAATAATACTTAATTTTTAAATTTCCTTTAGAATATTTCTTAAGTAATTCTTTAGTCCCATCACTACTCCCATCATCAACAATAATAATCTCCACACCATCTAAAAAAGAAGATTTTTTTATAGAATCCAAAGTATTAATCAACTTATTCTTTCTATTAAAAGTAGGAATGACTACACTTATATTCATTTTTTAAAATAATAGAGGGGTATTTTGAATATGCTATTAGTTTTTTTACTAATAGTAGTATTAATGAAACATATATGTGTACAACTACAAGTCTTAGCTTCATTAAACTGTTCCTTAGCTTTCTGAGTTTTTAACAATTCATGAATATTATAATCATAATCTCTTACATTCCCAATAACAGTTCTCAATTCACATAGAGGCACATCCCCATTAGAATAAATAATCATTATATTTTTCCCAGCAACACATTCAACAGGCCATTGTTTTTTTGAAATAGCTAATTCTTTCAAATGATGTATATAATTTAAACTACCCAAGAAACTAACTTTTTTAAGAATTCTTGTCAAAGGATTTTTAATTTCTTTATCTAAATAATGTCTTGTGTTATCAACTATAAATTTATGAATTTTTTCAGCTTGATCTAATTCTATTTTTTTCATTTCATCTGATGGAGGATCTCCTCTCATTAATTCAAAAACATGTTGATTAAGCTTATATTTTTTCAAATGAACACTTAATTTCTCCATCTCTTCAAAATTATCTTTATGAATAACAGAATTAACACGTATTTCTAAATTAGGATATTTTTCTCTTAAATGCCCTAAAGATTCTAATGTTTTCATGGCCATTCCAAAAGCATTTTTCATTTTTCTAATTTCATCATGCCTTTCTCCTAAACCATCAAGAGAAGCATTTATAGAAATTGTCACATGTGGAAATCTCTTTAATAAAGTCTCAACATCTTCAAGAACTTTTTTTGTTAAACTAGCATTTGTTGGAATAGATAATGTTGTTACATTATTATTTATAAAAAACATTGAACATAATTTAACTAAGTCTCTAGAAATAAAAGGTTCTCCTCCAGATAATAATAAAAGTCTAAAATTCCCTATTTTTTTAGATATTTTTTCAAATTCCTCAAATTTTAAATCTTCTTGAGGTTTGTTTAATCTATCATGAACAAAACAAGTCGTACATTTTTGATTACAAACAGATGTTACAAATAATATAAGCATATCTAGATCATTCTTATTAAAAAGCTGATTGCTAAAATATTGTCCGTATTTTTTATATTGATTCATAGTACCATTAAAATTTTAGATTATTATTCTAATTAACTATTGTTAACTGTTAATAAGCTTTACTTTAATTAAAAATGGTCTTTATGTTCTTCAACCCATTTATGTAATCTACTAATACCTTCATCAACACCTATTTTAGGTTCCCACCCAAGAACTCTTTTTGCTTTAGCAACATCACAATAAAAAACTTTTTGATCACTAGGTCTCCAATCTCCAAATTTTGGAGTGATCCCTAATTTCTTACACAATTCTAAAAGAGAAACTGTATTATTAAATCCTCCTCCAACATTAAAAACCTCTCCTTTAATATCAGGATCACCATCTAAAAGAGCTTTTCCTTCTAACATTAATAACTCAATAACATCATCTGAATAAACCAAATCTCTTACTTGTTTTCCATCTCCAAATATTGTAATATCTTTTCCTAACATTTTTTGAATAATAAAATAACTCACCCATCCTTGATCTATGATTCCAAATTGATTTTTTCCATACATACAAGAACACCTATTCACAACTCCTCCAAATTCTCTAACATAAATATCTCCAACTAATTTTGAACAACCGTAAGGTGTATGGTTTTTTGCATCAACAGAAAATCCTTCATGAATCCCCTTCTGACCAAACTCGCCATCAAAATCATATCTTGTCTCTAATTCTTTAATTGGAACATCATTAACATTATCTCCAAAAACTTTATTTGTAGATGAATAAATTAAAGGGATTCCAAGATCATAAGCAGTTCTAGCAACATGAAATGTACCCTCCGCATTTATTTTAAAATCACTTACTGGACTTATTACACTTTTAGTTACCGCAACTTGAGCGGCAAAATGATAGATTAAATCTGGTTTTTCTCTTACAATAACACTAGGAACATCATTAATTTCTGCTTCATAATTTGTAACCGTAGAAAATTCTTTTTTCAAATTCTCTAAATTAACCTCACTACCTCTCCTAGAAAGATTATCACATAAAATAACATTTTCTCCCCTCTCTAAAAACTTTCTAGTAATATTAGAACCCAAAAATCCTAATCCACCTGTAATCAAAACCTTCACTTACACCAACTCCTTATATAATTTGTAATAATTATCCCCTAATATTTTTGTAGTGAATTTTTTACTAACCCTCTCTTTATTAAAGCTTCCCATTTTTTTCCTTAAAGCTTCATCCTCGGCTAAAATTTTAATTTTCTTAGCAAATTCTTCAACATCATCTAACTCACACAAAAATCCACCCTTACCATCAACAACTAATTCAGGAGGGGCAGAATAATTTGTAGTTATAACAGGTTTTCCACATGCCATCGCTTCTGTAATACATAATCCAAATCCTTCTAAGCGAGTTGGAAACAAAAATATATCTGCTTTATTGTGTAACTCAACCATTTCTTGACTATTTGGTTTAAATCTACCAATCGGAATAATTCTTTTATCTTCAAAAAATTTCTCATCACCAGTATACCAAATCTCAAATCTATCATCTAACAATTTCATTATCTTAGGCAATAAATCAAAACCTTTTCTTTTAATAGGGGAGCCAACAAAAAGAAGAATTATTTTATCAGTCCCTTTCTCAACTTTAACTGGTCTAAATATATCATTATCTACTCCACCATAAATAACTTTAGTATTATAATTCTCTCCAAAAATACTTTTCAACCCCCTTTCAGTAGATTCACTCGAACAAATAATAACATCAGCAGCATCTAAACATTTTTTTTCATATTTTAATAAAAATTTTCTGTTTAATTTTTTCACAATATTTTCATATCTATTAACTACAGGATCTCCAACCATATGCTGGTCTATAATAATTAATGGTTTTTTACTCTTAAAATTAAAACCAATTATACTATCACTTTGATCAATATCATATTCCTCAACTTTGTTAGGTTTAATTAAGTAAGGAGCAAGAGGAACAGATCTATAATTTTTATTATAAAAATCTAAAATCCCTTCAACAGGATATCTATCCTTAAGCCCATTCAAGATATTATAAGTCCAAACATCTGCACCAGTACCAGCTTTAATTTGCCTAAAACAGACCTTAATTTGGTTCATTTTTAACATTAATCCTCTCTTAATTCGTTTTTAAATATATATATCCTTAACTTAATAAATCAAAATACTCTTTTCCTAATTTTTCCCAGTTAAATTTTTCATTTGTAAATTTAATTTGATTTTTTCTAAACTTTTCTAAACTTTTCATGTTAAAAACTTCATCAATTTTATCCACAAAACCATTTACATCCATAGAGTTAACTAAAAAACCATTCTTTCCATCAAATATAGCTTCTTTTATCCCTTCCATATTAGATGCTATAATAGGAACTCCTAAAATAGCAGCTTCAATAGCAACTATACCAAATCCTTCCACATCTCCTTCAACTTTTATATTAGGCATCACAAAAACATCAGCAATATTGTAAATATGTTCCTTGTCTTTATCATTAACATTTGTCAATAACTTTGATTTATCATTTAAAACAGATCTTATCCTATTTTCATCATTTCCATTTCCAATTATTAGATAAACAAAATCTCCTTTAATATTATTAACAACATTCTTCAAAAACCAATAAACTCCCTTCCTCTTCCTTAACCTACCAACAGTTATGATAACTTTTTTATTCTTTAAATCAAGATCAAACTTCTTCTCTATAAATCCCCTAGACTCATCCTCTGAAATATTTATTTCATTAAAATTAACCCCATTAGGAATAAAATGACATTTACTTCTTTCAATACCTTTCTTAACACATTCTTCTATTGTATTGTTACTCACACAAATTAACTTATCTAATTTGCTTAAATATTTAGGAATAAAAGATTGATAAAAATACCCATTATAAGTAACATCCAATCCATGGACAACACAATAAACTTTTTTACCTGTAAATTTCTTAATCAAATAACCTATCGGAGCTAACAATCCATCTCCAAGAATAACATCAGATTTATTAAAATTAAATAAAGTTTTTAAAAAAGAGTAAGGTAAAAACCAAAATAAATTATACTGTTTCTTCCCCATAGAAATTAACCCAACATCAAAGTATTTAGATAAAGCTTTATGTAATTCATAGTTGTGTTTCTGCATCCCACCAACACTTGGAGGAAATTTTCTCGATATAAAAACTATCTTTTTCATATTGTTTTTAGATGAGGAAAAGCTTTTAAACGTTCCCAGTAAATTCAAAACAAACATTTAATAATATTTCTCTAATAAGCTTTATTTATAAGAAATTAAAGGAATCACAATGAATGATAAAAGAGATGGAACTAAACAATCTGAATGGCATTGGCAATGGAGTAAAGCCTATCCAGATTCTTTAAATTCTTTCAAAAATTGGATTTGCCCAAATAAAATTGAAGATTTCAAAAACAAAAATGTTTTAGACTGTGGGTGTGGAGCGGGACAACACTTAAGATATCTCTCCCCATATTGCAAAAAAATATTAGGGATAGATCTTAACACAAAAGATATTGCAATAAAAAACAATCCAGAAGGAAAAAACATAGAAATAATTGAAGGAGATATATCAAATATTGATTTAAAAGAAAAATTCGACATTGTTTATTCTATTGGTGTACTCCACCATACTGATGATCCCTCAAAATCATTTAATAACATAAAAAAATTCGTTAAAAAAGATGGAAGATTAATAATTTGGGCTTATTCTTATGAAGGGAATTTTATAGTTAGGAGTTTTATAGAAAAAATTAGAAAATCATTTTTCTCTAAAATGAAAAGAAAAAATGTTTGGAAATTTTCAAAATTAATTACTGCTTTATTTTATATCCCAATCCATTCTATTTATCGTCTCCCCTTATCCTTTCTTCCATTCTATGATTATTTTAGGGATTGGAGAGGATTAAATTTTAAAATAAATAATATTTGTTTATTTGATAAATTAAACGCACCTCAAACAATTTTTATTAAAAAAGAAACAATAGAAGAATGGTTCAATAAAAATGAATTCAAAGATGTTCATATTGATTGGTATAACAAAGTTAGTTGGAGGGCTTCAGGAACAAGAATATGAGATTTATTAAAACTAAAAAAGATGCAATTGTAAGTTTAAGTGTAATAATTCTACTTGGAATAGTATTGAGATTCTTTACATTAGGAAGCAGAGCTTTCTGGCTTGATGAAGCTTTTACATTATTTACAGTAAGACTTCCAATATCTGAAATATTTCAATCCCTTATAACAGATCCTCACCCTCCTTTATATTTTTTAATGCTTCATTTTTGGCAATATTTAGGTAACTCAGAATTTATATTTAGATTCCCTTCTTTAGTATTTAGTGTATTAGCAATATTCTTTATTTATAAAGTTGGAAAAGAAATTTACAATAGAGAAGTTGGAATTTTTGCAGCATTAATATTGGCAGTTTCTAAGTTCCAATTAAGATATGCACATGAAACAAGGGATTATACATTATTACTATTTTTATCACTATTATCAACATTTTTCTTTATTAGACTTTTTAAAAACAATAAAAAAAAGGATTGGATTTATTATACTCTAGCAACAATAGTAGGGATATATACACATTATTTTATGGCTTTAATAATAATTGTGCATAATATTTACTTCTTAATATTTAAAAGAAGATTAATAAAAAAATGGATTATCACTCAAACAATATTGGCCATTTCATACATTCCATTAATATCTTTATTTTTACAACAAAAAAATTACATAGTTTTACCCCAATTTCAAATACCTTTTGTTAAGTTAATAAACGTAGTAAGTACGTTTGTTTTCTTTAGTGGAAGCAGGGCTTTATTAATATTCTATGGGTCAATATTACTCTTATCATTTATATTTTATAAGAAAGATTTTTTCTTCAATAAAAAAATGTTTTTCTTATATATTTATTTTCTTCCTATATTAGTAATTTTCATATTAGCCAAGGCTGAATTTATATATTACACCCATAGACATTTTCTCATGGTTTCTCCAGCTTTTTACATAATAGTTTCAAAAGCAATTTCTAATGTTAAAACAAATCTTAAACCAATAGTCTTAGTTCTTTTAATAATGTTAAATAGTTTTGCAGTAATGGGTTATTACCACACAGATTTTAATACAACATTAAGAGACATTTCAACTAAAATAAGCTCTAATTATGAAGAAGGGGACGTTATAGTTCATACAAGTTATCACACTTTTGTTCCAATAATAGAATACCATAATAGAGAGTTAGATGAATATATGGCAAGTAATGGGGGTAACTTTTTTAATGCCACATTTTTTGAAAATAGCATATACACAAAAGACAACCATATCAAAGATCCATCATCTTTAGAAAATTATAAAAGAATATGGTTTGTAAATGGAACATATAGAAATACAGGAGCATCTGATTGGATTACACAAGGAGATATTGAATTAATAGAAGAAGAACAATATATTTGGGGAATAGATTTATTCCTTTATGAAGTGAAGGAGGAAGACGATGAATAAAACAGAACTTTTTTATTTGATTTTAGGATTGGTATTAGGAATAATATCTACTTTTATATATTTCAAATTAAGAGTTTCATTTTTAGAATTCCTAACAATATACTTTGGATGTTGTTAAGATAAGCTTTTTAAATTAATATTTTTATAATATTTCTATGTCAGATATATTTTTGAAAAAAATAGCTAAGGGAGCATTAATGGTCCTAATAGGGATCTTCATAGCTAAATTGCTAAGCTTTATTTACAGAGTTATAATTGCTAGACATGGGATAGAAGAATACGGTTTATTTTCTTTAGCATTAGTAGTTTTTAGTATTATTGTTTCTTTTTCATCATTTGGATTACACAAAGGAATAGTCTATTATATTTCATATTTTAAGAATAAAGAAGAAGATAATAAAATAAAAGGAATAATATATTTTAGCTTTAAACTTCTTTTAACTTCTAGTGTAATAGCTTCAATTCTCCTATTTATTTTCTCAGAAACAATAGCTGTTAGTATTTTCCATAATTCTGACTTAACCTTAGTTCTAAAATTAATGGCAATAGTAATACCATTCGCAGTTTTAATAGAACTAGCTTATACATTAATGAGGGCCTTCCATCTTGTCAAATACATAGTCTATAGTAAAGATTTATTCCAAAATATTGCAAAAATACTTCTAACAATAATATTTCTAGCACTAGGACTACAACTAAAAGGGATAGTCTTAGCTTATATTTTAGCAATAGGTTTCTCTTTCCTATTAACTCTTTATTATTTCAAAAAACATATCCTACAAATTTTTAACAAAGCCCTTAATATAGAATATTCTAACAAAATTTTATTATTATATTCCCTTCCTTTAATGTTAAGTGAAGGTATATCTCTAATTTATTTATGGACCGATAATTTAATGTTAGGTTTTTTTACAGATGCAAGATCTCTAGGTTTGTATAACGCAGCGATTCCTTTCGCACAACTTTTTTACACTTTTCCATTTGCATTAATGATGCTTTTCTTCCCTTTACTTAGTGGAATGGATTTCAAAACACAAAGAGATGAATTCAAAAAAACATACATAACTGTAAATAAATGGGTAATTGCAATAAATTTATTTTTACTAGCAATGTTCATTATTTTTTCAAAACAGCTATTAAGTATTTTTGGACCAGAATATATTGAAGGGTCTAAAGTTCTAATAATACTTTCAATTGGATACTTCTTAACATACACAGCAGTACCTCCTTCAAATATAATGTTGATATTTAGAAAAACAAAATGGATATTCTTAAACAATTTAACTCTTTTCATAATAAACATAATCCTTAATTTTGTGTTAATACAAAAATATGGAATTATAGGGGCAGCAATAGCAACTACAATCTCCTTAACAATTCTAACATTGTTAATCTTAATAGAATCATATATTTTATCAAGAATAAATCCTTTTAAAATAAACACTTTTAAAGTTTTAATTTCTATTTTGTTAGTTTTTTCTTTTGCTAAATTAACCTCAACTTTAATTCATATTTCCTCTATTTATTTAGTAATATTATTTTCATTGCTTTTTGCTTTCCTTTATTTAATCCTACTCCTAGTTACAAGATCTCTTGAAAAAGAAGACTTTATGATCTTTAAAGCAATACAAGATAAATTAGGTATTGATCTAGAATTTCTAAATAAATTTATAGAAAAATTTATTCGTTAATAACTTTCAACCATTTCTCAGCCACTTTAGGAATATCATACTTTTCTAAAGCATCTTCTCTAGCCCTCTTCCCTAATCTCTCTCTTAATTCTTTATCCTCTAATAATAATTTAAATTTATTTAACAACTGATCATCCTTTTTCTGCTCAATCAAAAATCCATTCCTTCCATCTTCAATTATTTCTCTAGGGCCAACACAATTAGTTGCAATTATAGCCAAACCAGAAGCCATCGATTCAATTAAAACTCTCCCAAACAACTCTTCCCATTCAGGAGTATCATAAGAATTCAATAAAAATATATCAGAATCTCTATAAACATCAGCTAACTTTTGCCTATCATTAATCATCCCTAAAAACTCAACATACTTATTTTCTTTAATCTCTTCTTCTAAAGGACCTGATCCTACAAAAACAAATCTAGCTTTATCTTTAAATTTCTCAGCTAAATTCAAAATTGATCTAATACCTTTAGCTTCCGTCAATCTTCCAACAGATAAAACAACAACCTTTCCATTATTTTGTTTAGGTTTGAAAATATTAGTATCAACTGAATGAGGTATTTGAAAAGACTTACATCCCATCGCTTCCAAACTATCCGCAGCTTTCTTAGTTGTTCCAATTGCCTTTAAATTCTTAAAGAATATTTTCCACAAAAATTCATTAAATAACCATGGTTTTCTAACATATCTTCTCTTAGAAATATAAGGCCATCCAGTGTGAAAAATTAAATTCTTCCCAATTAATTTTAAGAATAATAAATAGTAAATAATACCTCCACATGCAGCTACTGGTAGTATTATGTTATTTGAAAATAAAAACTGAAAAGGAGCTATAAAACTTCTCAGTATAGGAGTCACAGGTTCATTTAATATAACATTATCTTTCCCAGTTATTATTTTTCTTATTTTCCTAAAAATCTTTGATTTATTATTTATCTTAATTAAAGTATAATACAAAAACCTAGAACCTATTAATTCAATACTATCAACTTGCTTACCAATTAAATTATAAGGGGCCTGATAATATAATTTCACTGGATGTTCAGTATAAATCTTAAGTTTCTTCATAATAATCACATCAATAGACCTCTTTAGATGAAAGCCCCCTAAATACTCTTTTATGCTTTTCGGTAATACTCAAAGCTAACAATACATTTAAATAAATATACATAATGAAAAAATTATGAAAGCATTATTTTTAATAAAAGAATTAGCATTCCATGAACCACTAGGTTTAATGGCAATGTCAGCATTCTTAAAACAACTAGGTGTAGATTGTAAAGCCTTTATTACTTCAGAAGAAAAAAATTTAATGGAGAAAATTAAAAAATATAATCCTGATTTAATCCTATTCTCAGCCACTACTGGTATTCACAAATTTTATCTAGAATTATGTAGACAGATAAAAAAAGAAATGAAATTTATTTCTATTTTTGGAGGCTCCCACCCAACTTTTTATCCAGATTTTATAGAAGAAAAAGGTGTAGATATTGTTGTAAGAGGAGAAGTAGAAGAAGTCCTACCAGACTTTATTAAAAATCTAAAAAGTAGAAAAAGCATAGAAAAAACTCCTGGATTTTGGGTTAAAAATAAAGACAACAAAATATTTAGAAATGAAATAAAAAGTTATCCTCAAGACTTAGATAAATTACCTTTCCCAGATAGAACATTATTGAAAGATTATGAATATCTCTTACCAAAAGGAGAAAAGTTTTTTATTTCTAACAGAGGATGTCCTTATGAATGCACATATTGTTTTAATTCATTTAATAAAAAACTTGCAAAAGGAAATTATGTAAGATGGAGAAGTCCTCAAAATGTTATAAAAGAAATAAAAGAAGTTCAAAAGAGTTACAACATAGAAAAAATTAATTTCCAAGATGATATATTCATTACAAATAAAGTATGGTTAAAAGAATTTCTAAAACTCTATAGGGAAGAAATAAACTTACCATTCTATTGTCATATCCGTCCTGACTTAGCAACTGAAGAAGTAGTCAAAGATTTAAAAGACTCAAATTGTTATTGTGCAGTCTTCGGATTAGAATCTGGCAATGATTACATAAGAAACACAGTCTTAAAGAGAAATATGTCTAAAAGAGATATTGTAAACGCATCCGCTTTACTTAGAAAATATAAAGTAAATTTCACAACACAAACAATGATGTGCCTACCAGATGAAACTATAGACATGGTTTTTGAAACTATAAAATTATCTGCAAAATGTAAACCAAATTACATAAATCTATATTTCTTCCAA
>NZCU01000010.1 GCA_002688395.1 Nanobdellota archaeon
AAAACAAAGAAATAATTCCCAGGAATAAAAATATTAACAGACTCAAAACTTATCTTCTTAGCCCTTTCACCTTGACAATTTCCTCCACTACAATCAAAACTAGCAGTAGTTACATTCCCAAAAGAATCATTAAACTCTATTAAGTTACTATAAACCTCATTATCACTTGGGATTGCTTTAATAGTTATGGCTCCTCTTTCAATCTCAAAGTCCGCATCATTCAGAGCATAAACAATAGGTAGTATTAACAATAAAACTAAAATTATTAATTTTCTATTCAAATACATTCACCTCTATTCATTTTACTATCTTTTAGTTTTATATAAAGTTTTCTTAACATCCTTTAGCCTCCAAAATCTGCTTATTATCACTACAAAAAACCTGCTCTCCATCTAAAACTAACCTAGGAACAATCTCAACATTTTCTATCTTAAAATAATTCTTTCCAAACTCAGTTTCCTCAAATTGTCTCAAAGCTTGAATCTCTTCACTCTCATAAGCTTTCAACTCAGTACCAAACTTAAAAACACTAACCTCATTCCCTTCCTCGCTTTCCTCATACCTCAATTTTAAACTAAAAGCGTCCTTAAAATCAACATTCTTATTATTAGACATCCTAATTACAATAACATCCCCATCACAATAAGCGTCATCAACACTAAAATCAATATCTTGGCAAGCCTGCAATTTATCACTTATCACAGTGCTCTGCTCCATCACACCCTCACTTTGTCCTTTCACCCAGTTAAATATAACACCTCCAACAACAATTACAATAAGAGCTAATAAAACAACTCCAATTATTCCACTTATCCCTTTTTTATTCATCTTAGTTTTTTATAAAATTTCCAATAAATTATTATTATACCTAACGCAATCAACGGAATTATAATAAATAAAAGAGAGCTTTCAACTTCTTTTTTCCTACAATCAACATCTTCTAAATTTCTACAGTCTCTTTATACTCACAAATTTCTAAATCTTCATACAATCCGATATTAGAAATCCTTCCCAAGTATCCCTTTTTTACTCCAAGATCATCACCATCACATTTAACATTAATTTCCATTCCATAAAGATTTACATAATTAATAAAATCAGCAATAACTCTCCTCTTTCCTTCTGGAAAGGTCACACTTAAAGGAATCTCTTTATCCCCAATAACTAATTTATAACTATTACATTTTTCTTCAACAAAACCAAAAAACACATATCTTTTATTTTTTTCTAAAGTCGCAACATTTTCTACAATTAAATTCTCTCCCCCCGCACAAATTTCTCCTTTATCATTACAACTACCATACCAAGTTCCATCATTACATTGTAAATTTACTCTTTCTACAGTTCCTGCAACAGGATCAGAAATAGTTTGAGAAACTACAATAGGTACAACTAAGAATACTACTAATAAAATCACTCCTTTTTTAACATACATAACAAAACTTTAACATTTAAAATATAAAAACTTTACCAAAAAATATAAAAAGAACCTATACATATTTTATAAGTAAAAAGATGGTGAATCAGATAGAAATAAAGGACCTCACTAAGAGGTTTGGTAAGCACCTAGTTCTAGATAATGTTAATCTAGTAATTCCTCAACAAAAAATATATGGAATTATAGGAGAATCAGGATCTGGAAAAACAACTTTATTAAAAACAATTGTAGGTTTCTGGAGAACAGATAAAGGGAAAATTTCATTTGAAGGAAGAACTTTAGACAAAGACTCAAAATTCATCAGACAAATAGTCGGCTTTGCCACTCAAGATAATTGTGTATATCCAAAACTAACAGTAACAGAAAACCTAGAATATTTTGGTTCTCTAAGCAATGTTCCAAGAGCTACATTAAAAAGTAATATAGACAAAGTATTAAAATTCGTTGAGCTAGACTTTGCAAAAAACGAACTTTCAAAAAATTTATCTGGAGGAATGCAAAGAAGATTAGATATTGCTTGCGCTTTAATCCATAATCCAAGAGTTTTAATTTTAGATGAACCAACAGAAGATCTAGATCCTTTACTAAGAAGAGATATTATGAAATTAATAAGAAAAATAAATGCAGACTCAACAACAGTTATTATAACTTCACATTTACTACATGAAACAGAAGAATTATGTGATGAAATAGCAATCCTCCATCAAGGAAAAGTTATTAAATCAGGCAGCCCAGATCAACTAAGAGATTCATTCTCTAAAGAAGAGGAAATACATTTAAGATTAGGTTCAAAAAAATATACAGCAATTTCAAATAGATTAAAAAAACACAAGAAAAAAGTATCAAGTGTTAAAGTTGTAGATGGAAAATTAGTTGTACATGCAAGGAATGCAGAACCCGTACTTATAGAAATTTTAAGAATGGTAGAACATTCAAGAGACAAATTAATAGAAGTAGATGTAAGAAAAGCATCTTTGGGTGAAGTATTCGAAAGCCTGGTGAAAAAAAGTGGTTAAATTATTAACTATAATAAAGAAAAACTTCAAAATACTTATTAGGTCAAAAAGTTCAGCATTAATAATTTTAATTGGCCCTTTATTATTAATTTTATTAGTAGGTAGCGCATTCAACACATCAGCATTCTCAAACATAAAAATAGGAACTTATTCCAGCGGCTATAATGATTTAACAAATTCTATTTTAGATAAGTTAGAAACAGATAATTATGAAATAATAAAGTTAGAATCCCAAGAAAAATGTATTGAAGGTGTTAAAACTTCTTTAATCCATTTATGTACATCCTTTCCCCCCAATTTAGACGCAAACACAGAAGGACAAATAGAATTATATGTTGATCAATCAAGAATAAATCTAGTATACGCAATAAGAGGTGCAATAGCTTCTAATGTTGCAGAACGTTCTGAAGAATTAAGTAAAGATTTAACTGGTATTATTGTAACTCAATTATCCCAAGCAAGCGCTAATCTAAAAGAAGAACAAGCTTTATTACTAGGAATAAGAACTAAAAACAATAATTTAAGATCAGATCTAGTTAATATGGAAGGTTCTTTAATAAATATGAATGTAAATTTCTCAGAAATAAATTTAGTCATATCAGAAATAGCAGCTGAAACCTCAAAACTAAGCGATGATTTAAACCAATCTACAAAGTTCGAAGATTTAAATGTCTTAACAAAAGTTCTCGGAGCAGAAATGAAAGATTTCAATGAGTTAACAAATGTTAGATCTGATTTATTAAAAACAACAAGTGAATTAAAGAGTGCAATATTATCAACAAATGCAGATGTACAAAAAGTAAAAGACTCTACAGATTTCACAATAAATAGAATAGATGCAATAGCTGTTAAAGATGTAGACAGCATAGTTAGTCCAATTAAAACAGTAACAAAACCAGTAACAAGTGAGGAATCAACAATCAACTTCTTATTTCCAACATTAATAATGATGGTAGTTATGTTCGTTTCAATTTTACTATCTTCAATAACAGTCATAAGAGAAAAAATATCAGCAGCTTACTTTAGAAATTATATAAGTCCAACAAGCAATGCATTATTTATCTTTGCAACATATGTAACTAATATTTTAATAATAATACTCCAATTAGTGATAGTATTCGGTGTAATGATTTCTATTAATCCAGGATTAAGTGGCACTTTAGCAAATGTTTCAGTTGCTTTATTAATTATAACATCAACATTTATTTTACTAGGAATGATAATAGGCTATGTATTCTCCTCAGAAGAAACAGCCACTATTGGATCTATATCTCTAGGAACAATTTTACTATTTTTCTCAAACACAATAGTTCCTCTAGAAACCTTACCTCAAGGATTTAGACAATTAGCAAATTTCAACATATTTGTAATAGGAGAATCTATCCTAAGAAAATTAATCTTATTCGAATCTTCCTTAAAAGGTGTAACAAGAGAACTAGGAATTTTAGCTATATATATAGCAGCATTTATACTAGTAATCCTAATTATATATAGGGTAAGTTCAGAATTCTATAACATTAAAAAGCACTTAAAAGGATAAGATATTTATACTTCTTTTAATTAACATAAACCATGAAAGTAACTCCATGGGAAGTATCTGGAAATATTAATTACGACAAACTAATAAAAGATTTTGGAGTAAAACATCTCCCAACACAATTACCAAAAAAACTACAAAGCAACATTTTATTCAAAAGAAAAACAATTTTTGCCCATAGAGATTTTGAAATAATTTTAGATTGTATAAAAAATAGAAAACCGTTTGTAATGATGACTGGTCTAATGCCATCCGGAAAATTCCATCTAGGCCATAGAGTAGTCGCAGATCAAATAATTTTATATCAAAAATTAGGAGCTAAAATTTACCTAGCTGTTGCAGATACAGAAGCATACAACTCTAGAAATCCAAACTTAGAAGAATTAAAAAAAGTTGCAATAAAAGAATACTTAATTAATTATATAGCCTTAGGATTATCTACAAAAAACTTAGATTTTTACTTCCAATCTCAAAGATCTAAAGATGGAGTAAAATCAAATGCTTACTACAGTCTAGCAAACTTAGCTTCAAGACACGCAACTTTCAACGAATTTAAATCTATTTATGGTGAAATAGATCCAGGAAAAATGACCTCTTCTTTACTTCAAACAGCAGATATGTTACATCCACAACTAAAAGAATTTGAAAATAAACCTTTACCAACAATAATCCCAGTTGGAATTGATCAAGATCCTCATTTAAAAATAGCAAGAGATATAAGTCAAAGAATTAAAATTTTCAAATTCCAACAATTATCCTCAACATATCATACTTTCCTACCAGGACTTAACTCAGGAAAAATGTCTAGTTCAGATCCAAATTCATATATTGCTTTAACAGATTCAGCATCAGAAGTTGACACAAAAATAAAAAAATACGCTTTCTCTGGAGGACAAAAAAGTTTAGATGAGCATAGAAAAAAAGGAGGTAATCCAAATATAGATGTTTCTTTTATTTATCTAAAAACATTCTTTGAACCTAATGATAATAAATTAAAGAAGCTTCATGATGATTACTCCTCTGGAAAATTATTAACTTCAGAATTAAAAGCTATAACAGTAAGAAAAATTAATAGTTTCTTAAAAAAACATCAGAAAAAAAGAGAAAAAGCAAAAAAACAAATAGATAAATTTATCTAGTAGTCAACCCACTAGTTTCATCAAGAGGATTAGGAAAGGAAGTTTTTTCTTCGTCAGTTTCTTGATAAGCTGATGAAGAGTTCAATTCTATCATTTTTTCTAACTCATCTTCTCTATATCTACTCAAAGCATCTGCAACTTCTTCATCTGTAACCCCATGATGATGTTCTAAATAATCAAGAGCCTTATGATAAGCCGTTACAGTTCTATTTAAAGCCCTAATAAGTTTTCCTTTATTAAATTCTTCACCTAATTGTAAATTAGGCATTTCAACTTCACCAGCAAATTCTTTAATTCTATCATATAACCCATTTTCACTCATTTTACATACCCATTCCTGGTGGCATCCCCATTCCAGGAGGTGGCATTCCAGCATCTTTTCCATTACCACTGCCCGCAATAACATCATCAATTCTTAATATTAATTCAGTAACTTCTGAAGCACTTTTAACAGCTTGTGTTTTAATTTTAAGAGGCTCTAATACACCTTCTTTCCAACTATCAACAACTTTACCTTTAAACACATCAATACCCATCCATTTTCCACCTTTTTCATGAGAGCTTTTTAATTCTGTCATCATATCAATAGGATCTAATCCAGCATTCTCAGCTAAAGTTCTTGGAATAACTTCCAAAGCATCAGCAAAAGCTAAAACAGCTAATTGTTCTCTTCCACTTAACTTCCCACTATATTCTCTTAATTGTTTAGCAACTTCAACTTCTATAGCACCTCCACCAGCAACTATCTTCCCATCAACTAAAGCAGCATTTACATCACCTAAAGCATCTGTAATTGCTCTTTCAACTTCATCAACAACATGTTTACTTCCACCTTTAACTAAAATAGTAACAGCTTTTGGATTTCTACATTCCCTAACATAAGTCATTTCTTCATCACCAATTTTTAACTCTTCAACAACACCAGCATAACCTAAATCATTTTCACTTAACTCACTAATATTACTAACAACTTTTCCACCAGTAGCTCTAGCTAATTTATCCATATCACTTTTCTTAACTCTTCTAAGAGCATATATTCCTTGCTTTGCTAAAAAATATTGAGCAACATCATCTATCCCTTTCTGAGAAATAACAACTTTAGCTTTACTTTTAACAATACTATCAACCATTTTTTTAAGCATCTCTTCTTCTTTATCTAAAAATCCTTGTAACTGCTCAGGATCATTAATATTAACTTTAGCATCTGTTTCAGTACTTTTAACCTCGACAGCAGCATCCAATAATGCAATTTTAGCTTTCTCCACTTTACTAGGCATAGAAGAATGAACTCTTTCTTTATCTAATACAATTCCTCTTATCAATTCACTATCTTGTATTCCTCCACCAACTTTTTTCTCTACTTTAATATCATCTAAATTAACTACATTTTCTTCAGAAATTTCTTTAACAGCTTTAACAATTATCTCAGCTAAAACTTCTTTAGCATTCTCAGCACCTTTTCCAGTCATAGCAGTAATTGCGATTTGTTTTAACAACTTATCATCTTTTCCATCTATTTTCTCTCCTAATTTATCTAAAATACTATGAACTTTTTCAGCACTTAATCTATAACCTTTAGTGATAACAGTAGGATGTATATTTCTATCAATTAAATCTTCAGCATTTTTTAATAATTCACCAGCTAAAACTACTGCAGTAGTAGTACCATCTCCAATTTCATCCTCTTGAGTTTTAGCAACCTCAACAATCATCTTAGCAGCAGGATGTTCTATTTGCATTTCTTCTAATATAGTAACTCCATCATTAGAAACAATAACATCTCCTAAATTATCAACTAACATTTTATCCATTCCTTTAGGGCCTAATGTAGTTCTAACTGTTTCAGCAACAGCTTTAGCAGCCATTATATTGTTTTTTTGCGCATCTCTACCAGTAGTTCTTTGACTTCCTTCCGGCAAGATAAAAATTGGTTGTACATTATTGCTCATTTTAATCCCCTATAAGATACATTCTAAAATTAGCCATTTTTAAAGCTTTCTACTATTTTTCGTGAACGTTTTTCTAAAAGGTTCAAA
>NZCU01000011.1 GCA_002688395.1 Nanobdellota archaeon
ATTGCCATTTTAAACCTCCTAGTTTAAATCATAGGTTTAGAGTTTAAAGTAGAATTAGGGTTTATAAAGATTTTTGTTTTAATTTTTTAGTTAAATTTATATAATTGTTATAATATATATGTTTAAATATGGCTTTAGAATTATTAGATTTTACAGGAATGTTAGGTAAAGGATTTAGTCATAAAGGAGCTTTTGGGTTTAATTTTTCTCCATTCTACATTATATTAACTATTTTTTGGGTTTGGATGTTGGTTGATTGTTTGAAAAGAAATTTTAAAAAAGATAATGAGAAATTAATTTGGGTTATAGTTTTATTATTTGCACATGTTATAGGTGCTGCAATTTATTTCTTTTTGGTAAAGAGTAAAAATAAAAATTAAGCTACTCTTCCGTCTAAACCATTAGAATTCTTAGTTTCTTTTTGTTCTTCAGCTTGTTCTTGAACTTTTTTAGCTTCAGCTTCTAAGTCAACACCTAGATCTTTTAGAGCTTTTACATGAGCTTCCATTAATTGCTCTGTAATTTTTACTATTTTAAGTAATTCTTCTCTTTCTTTAGCTAAAGTAGCTAAGCTTCCTTTATGAAATCCTATTTGTTCTTCATTTGCCATTTTTAATTTCCTCCTTGTAATTAAAACTTCCATAACATGTTTGACAAGTATATTGTTGTAAGTTTCTCAGTTCTTCATCACCCATAACACTTACCCACTCTTCATCCCAAGTACGACCATCATATCTCATTTGAGTTACTTGTTCACACGTTTTACATTCTCTATCCACTAAATCGCCAACATCCATTTTATTTTCTTAAGCCTCTAAATTTAGAAAATATCCTATTGTTTCTTCAGCAAGTTTTCTTCGACTTCTTGCTGAAATTTCATCAGTATCTTCATTTCTTATTCCTTCTCTGTATTTTACTTCTGCGATGCTATCCTCAAGTTGACTTTGGTCTACTCTTGTTTGAACTCTTCTATTACCTGCAGCACTTTCAAGACTGTAATTTCCTGTTACACTCATTTTTGATTTCCTCCGTTTAAAACCTTTATTTTTAATTCAACTAATGAATTAGGTTTTACTTGCAAAATTTTAGGTAATATAATTATTGCGTTACTACCTTGTTTTGCTACTTTTTTTGTTATTGTAAATTCTTGTGTCATTGTTATAACTTAGTTATATTTAGGGTATATAAATGTTATGGTTTTATACTACTTTATAATAGTTACATAAGGCTTGTAGTGGCCGAATTCAATGGTTTGAGATGATTAAATTTTGAGGTTTAGAACTATCTATGGATGTATATAAAACGCATTTTTTCTCTATTTTCTAGTTTTAAAAAACTAAAACGTTCTGCTTGTATTATCTCCCCTTCTTTTACTTTTTTTATGGATTCTTCAGCTAAACCTTTTTTTAGTTTATTATTTTCCATTAAAACTTCAATTTTAACGTTTTTATCAGAAGGAATCCAGTGTATCATTTTAGCAGATAAACGATCATCTATTTTTTCAGATATAAATTCACGATTTTTTATATTATATAAATGCATTAATCTGTAAATCTTATCTTTCTTGAATTTTTCTTCAAAATAAAATTCCCCATTTGTGTAAAATTTTCTACCCCCCAATCTTACACTTGGATATAAATCTAATTGTATATTTTTTTTAGGTGCTTTTTTAATTTTCATTTTTTTATAAGGTTCTAGAATTATAAAATATCTATCAGCTTTAGGATCTATTATATCTCTATTAAAAGAATTTATACTTTTGAAGAATTCTTTTTTATTTGTTACTTTGTCTGATTCGCTAATTCCAATTTCTTCTGCATATTTTAGAAAAGCTTTATTTTTGTAACCTCTTCTTTTTAATGCTTGTAGAAAAGGTAATCTGGGGTCGTCCCATCCACTTCTTTTTCCTTCTTTAATCATTTCTTGGGCTGTTGTTGAAGAAACTTTCATGTCTGAAAAATTTATTCGTCCAACATACATATTTTTTGGTTGTTCCCATTTGAAATAATCATACAAATATTTTTGTCTTTTTTCATTGTCCATATGTTCTTTTGCTCTTATTGAAGCTGTAACATTCATTTCATGATCATCTATAGCAACTGAGAAATTCATTAATGGCCATACTCTATATTTTTTACCCTGTTTTAGATGTTCTTTTTCACTTATTCTAAAAGCTGGCCAATCTCTAATAGCTGGATTTTTATGTTTAATATTTGTTTTTATTCTCATAACAGCTTTACCAGGTTTGTATCCTTTATGCATTTTATCCCATCTTTTTAATTGTTCTTTAATTTCTAAATTTCTACAAGGACAAGCAATTTTATTATTTATTTTTGATCTAAAAGATTCTGGTTTACAAATACAAATGTAAGCTTTCCCTAAATCTAGAATTTTTTCTGCGTATTTATAATAAATTTCTAATCTTTCTGATTGATTATAAACTTTTTCTATATTATTATCTGTTAACCAGTTTGCATCTTCTTCAATTAACTCATATGCTTCTTTTACTATATTTCCTGGATTTGTGTCTCCGATTCTTAATATTAATTTTCCGTTGTTTTTTTTACATACTAAGTAATTTAAAGCTAGAACATAAGCATGGCCAATATGTAAGGCGCCAGAAGGAGAAGGTTCAAAGCGCATTACTAAATTTTTAATATCTAAATTAGGTAAAGTTTTTTTCTTTATTACTTTTTTTTCTAATAGTTTTGGATCTAGACTTAATAATTGGGTTTTTTGCTCTTCTATGTTTAATTTGTTAACTTCCTGTACTGTTTTTATTATATCTTTAGAAATTTCTTTAATTTTTGATTTTAAGTTAGGGTTAGATTTTAGAATTTTACCTATAATAGCACCTGGATTAGCTTTTCCATTAAATCTAACTGCGTTTTGGAGAGTGTATTTTAATATAAGATCTTTCATAGAGAGATTATTATTTAATAGATTTAAATAAGTTTTTATGGGTTATCCTATTGACCTACATTCTACTCCAACTTTTTTTAAGCTTTCTGTGTAATATTCTGAGATGCCAAGAACATATCCAATTTCTCCATTAGGAGTTTCATATGGTATAAGTAATGATGTCCAATTTAAATCTCCACCTAAACCTTCTTCTTGTGTATCTCTTAATGTTTGTTGTATATCTCCTCTTCTTTTGTATCCTACAGATGAACTACCTGGGATTCTAATATTTTGTTCATCTTCTGGTTTAGAATCTTGAATTCTTCTTAGAATTTTCTCAAGTTGAGATGGATGTAATACTCTTCTTCCTATCTTAATCATTCCTTGTCTTGTTGTAGGAATAAATACTTTATTTGTCATTTTAACCCTATTTTTTGCTATTAGTTACGTTTAAATATTTTGCTTAATTAAGGGATTTAATGGAATCTTTGAAGGTTTTGAACAAAAAACGGATTAAGGAGATTATTCTTAAAATTGAAGAACAGTACAATATTAAAGATTTAAAGTTAAATTATGTCTTTTTTCAGAATACTAAAGGGAAAGTTTTTATTGTTTCTAATGAGTTTAAAGGATTAAATTTTGAAGATTTAAATATTAATTCTTTGGGGTTGTATTTTGCTAATATTAAGGATGAAAATGTAAGATTGAGTATTGAAGGGAGTCAATTAATTGGAGATAAAGTTAAGAAAAATGTTGTGAAAATAAATGATGAAGAATTAAGAGATTGGTTATTAGGAGATGATTTAATAGATAAAGAAGGAGAGGGATATGTCTTAATTAAAAATAAAGATGATTTTTATGGAAGTGGTAGAATAAGTGGAAATAAATTATTGAATTTTGTACCAAAAGAGAAAAGAATTAATGTTATTTAATATATTTTTAATGTGCATAAACTATATAAATTAAATTTCTATGAATAAAATGTAATGAATGTTGAAATTGTTGATGCTTTTAATCGATTTGCAGAACAATATGCAGATTTTACTTTCAATAATATATTACAATATGAGTTAAATAGGTTTATTTCTTTGATTCCTGCTAATGGAGCAGTTTTAGATTTAGGATGTGGAAGTGGAAGAGATGTACAATATTTTCTAGATTATAAATTAAATCCTTTGGGGATTGATGCTTCTGAAAATTTAATTATAGAAGCTAGGAAAAGAGTTGAAAAGGGTAAATTTGAGGTAATGGATGTAAATAATTTAACATTAGGAGATGGAAGTTTTGATGGAGTATGGGCCCAAGATATTGTTTCTTATGTTCCTAAAGATGGAATTTTAAGTATTTTTAAAAAATTATTTAATATTTTGAGAAAAGATGGAATGTTATTTGTTTCTGTTAGACAAGGAAAGGATGAGGTTTTAATAGCTCATGAAAAATTAGGTAAGAAAGAAATATTAGTGGCTTTTTTTGAGAAAAAAGAATTAGAATTATTATTAAAGAAAAGTGGATTTGAGATTTCTAATAGTTATACTCAAGATGGAGAAGACTTTAAATGGATTAATGTTTTTGCTAAAAAAGTTTAATTTTTATACATTATATAAATAATCATTAATGCTCCTATAATATTTGAGACATCTGCTAAATTAAATAGTGGGATAGTATAAATTCTTATGAAATCTATCACTCCTCCATAAAATATTCTATCTATTAAATTTCCAAGAGTTCCTCCTAATAAAATTCCCATTCCTAATTGATATTTTGTTTCATTTCTATAGAAAATAATTACTAAGCTAACAATAACAGCGATTAGAATAAATAACCAAATATACCCTTGTAGAATACTAAAAGCTGCGCCTGTGTTTAAACTAGAGGAATCAAAGAAAATTAATTTAGTTGCTCTATCTATTATAAATACAGTAAATGCAATTAAAAAAACCTTGTTCACCATTTTATTTTAGAATCTTGTAGGTTTCTTTCAAGGTTACTTATTTTTTCATTTAATACTTCTATTTTTGCGTTAAGGACATCTAATTTGGAAGAGATAACTTGGAATTCATTATTTGATGCTTGTTGGGGTTGTTGTATTGGAGATTCGTCAAATTTTGGAGGTTCTGGGTAAGTAAAAGGTTTTCTTGGTTCTTCTTGTGGAACATCTAATGGTGGTGGGGTTAAACTAGAAGGGGTTTCTTCTGGTAAATCAGGAAGTTCTTCTTTTTTCCAGAATAAAAGTTTACTGAATATCCCCATGATTTATTTAGAAATTGTTTTAATATAAAAAACTTTTTATAGTATCAACATATAATATCCTTAAAAAGAAGGTGGTTTGAGTTAATGACAATTTTAGACTCTTATATACAAAAAGCAGTAAAATCTCATTATGAGAAAAAATATACAGATTTGCCTAAAAATCAGAAAGATAAAAAAGTAGAAGAACATCTAAGGGCTTTATTGCCTTCAGGTATAAAAGGGATGGGAATTTCTAAATCACAAAAATCTTCTATGGGATATGGAGCAGGATTAGAAAATGCGAAAATTGAACAAGAATTAAATGAAAGTGGTTATAGATTAGTTTATGATTCTTTTAGTGAAGGATTAGAACCAATATATTTTTGGGTTTTAGATTTTATGAGAGATACTTATTGGGGTACTGGGTTGGATGTTACAAAAGCAATGGATAGATTTGAAGCTAGTGCTGGAAGTGGATTTTTTGGAGATTTAGGAACTAGGGCTAGTATTTTACAAGATAGGGCTATGAAATTGATGACCACTATTAATGCTGTTACTAGGTCTGTTATTAATATTTTATATGATTTAAAAGAATTTGATCAAAGATTACAATTGTATAAGGATTTAGAAGATGATGATAAGAAAGATGATGCTAGATTAGCACTTAAGCAATTTTGGATGGATAAAGTAGATGTTCAAAGAGGAAGAGCTAGTATTAATATGTTATCTCAACAGTTGCAGTTTGTTACTATGAGGGATGCGTTTATGGTTGCTAATAGTGCTGAAGAAGTTAGTAAACCTGTTAAAGATAAAGGAATGGATTTAAATGAAAGGGTTAAGAGAATTTTAGCTCCAAGAATTGCTGATTATTTAGTATGGGAAAGATTAAGTGGGAAAGAATTGGAAAGAAGATATAAAATAGAGAGAAGTTATTTAAAATCTCAAGTGGAGAGTTTAAGATTATATGCACAATGGGCAAAACCTTATTTTCAAGCTTCACAAAAATTAGGAACTAATATTACTGATTCTCCTGATTTGGTTACTACTTTTAATAATTTACAGGTTCAAACAACATTATTAGGAATGAAAAAAATGGGAGATCTTTATTCTTATGTGGAAGTTGGTTTTGATTTTAGAACTATTCCTCATACTATGAGACAATCACAAGCTGGGGTTCATTATGTTCAAGGGGGTAGGGCTGATTTGCAATTTAGAGGATTTGCATTAAATGAAGAAGAGAAAGAAGCTTTAGAAAAATATGAGTTAAATGAAGGTTTACAAATGGCTAATGTTAATGATGAAATGATAAAAGAGATTGAGGAAAGTATTAGTGAATATATGAAAGGAGAGGAAAAAGAATTTGAAGATCCGAGAGAAAGATTAGGATTTTTACAAGAGTTAGTTGAGAAAACTGAAAATAAAGATATTAGGAAAAATGTTAGAGAGGATATTGAAAAATTAAAAAAAGAGATAAAAGCTGGTAAGAAAGAACCTGGACCATTTACTGCTTTATTTGATAATTTTAAAGGTAGTTCTGATTCTATTAAAGTTCTTAATGTTTTAAAGCAATCAAGGAAAGATAAAGATAAGGAAGGAACAAAAGAAGCTAGGTTTTCTGCGGCAAAAGCTGCTGTTGGAAATGCCTATGTAATATATTTGGTCTATAAGAAAGCACATGGAATGTATACAGAGTAAAGTTTAACACAAAAAATATAAATACAGCAAAATACTTATTCTAAAGTATGAATTTAAAAGAAATAAGAGAAGGTTTAAGGAAATCCAGAGATCCTGAGAAGTTTCTTAAGGATTTGTTAGAGACAACTAAAGATAAGAAATTAAAAGAATTAATTAAACAGATATTAGAAAAGAAAAAATCTTTTGGAGAATCTAGATTAGAAAGGGCTGTTAGAATTGAAAATGTGGATTTAGAAATTCCAGAACCTAGGTTGACGGTTCAAATGCCTGAAGTTGTTGAAGAAGATGTTGTAAGAACTGAAAGGGCTGATTTGGGTGGAGGAAATAAGAAAGAAGATGTTAATTATGGCCTTAGTTCAGGAGTAACTTATACAACTGGAAGTACACATCAACAATTAGAGCAGAGTAATTTAATTGCTAGAGGCGGACATTTAGGTAATGCTGAAACTCAAGGTGCTATTGATAAAAAAATGGGAGAATATCATATGAGTAAGGATGATAATAAATATGATAGTAAAAGTGATGGTAAGGATTATGATTCATCAAGTATTTCAAGCAGCACAGATGATGATACTTTTAGTGGAATAACTGGTAAGAAAAAGAAAGGAATTGGAGATTATGTATAATGGTGGAAGAAAAAGAATTAGGGATTAAGAAAAACTATGAAGGGAGTATGGATTCTAAGTATCAGTTTTCTATGGATGCTTCTAGAATAGGAGCTACTACATCTCCTCAAGTTGCTAATCAAATTGGAGAGTTGAACTCAAGATTAAATCAGGGTTTAAGAGCTGTTGAGTTAGGAACTATGAATCAAAGATTATTAGATCAAGTTCCTAAAGAACATTTTACTGAGATACATAGAATGGCGAAATTAACTGGAGCTGAACCTTCATTACATGCACCAATACAAGATTTAGATTTAGCTGGTTTTACACAACAAGGGTGGGATCCTCACCAACAGAAAAGAAGCATTAAGCAATTAGAGAATGTTATGGATAAAGCTCATTTATTAGATCCTAAAGGTAATACTCCGATAGTTGTACATGCTGGTGGTTCTCCTGTACAGAAATGGGAGAAAAAAGGATTGAAGGAAAGAGATGAAGATGGGAAAGTAGTAGATGTTAAAGATGAAAGGTCAGAAATGGGGATAATTAATTCTCATACTGGAGAAACTACTTTGACAAGATATAGAGAAAGAATGATGGTTGGAAGAGAAGGAAAAATTCCATTTACTCCTGAAGATCAACTACATGCAAGAAATAAAAACCAATGGGATGATGAACAATTTAAATTATTACAATGGAAAAAATTGATGGATGAAAGAGAACAAATGACTAATACTAAATTAGTCCAAGGAAATTATGCAGAATTAAAAGAAGAAGAGGAGAAAGGAATTTTATCTAAAGAAGGAAGAGCAAAACTTGATAATTTAAATTTAACAGTTAGAGATAATATGGCTTTCAAAGATGAAACTTATGATAATATGAGAATGGCTGTTGAGGATATGTATGAGAGATTTGAAGAATATCCATATAAAGGAGATGATACCATGGAGTCTTTAGAGTATAAAGATTATAAAGAAAATAAATATCCTAAATTTAAAAAACAGCTTGAAGAAGGAGAGAGAAAATTAGAGAAGAGAAGAGATGAATATAGGGATCTTCTTAAAGAAAATGCAAGTGATAAAGATAAAGCTCTTGCTAGACAAAAATATGAAGCAGCTGGACAAAAACAAACAGATAATATTATTAGAGCATTTCAAGATATGCCAGCACCCCAAGTTTGGAAACCTATTGATGATTTTGCTCAGGAAAAAACTTCTACTTCTTTAGCAGAAGCTGCATTATATTCTTATAAAAAGCATGGAAAAAATAGTCCTTTTATTGGATTAGAAAATGTTTATCCTGAATTTGCTTTATCTAGGGCTGATAGTTTGAAAAAAACTATTATAGAAGCTAGAAAGAAATTTGCTAAAAAATTAGGGAATACAAAAGAAGCTAAAGAACAAGCTGAGAAGTTGATTGGTGCTACTTGGGATGTTGGGCATATTTACATGTTGAAAAAGTCAGGTTATAGTGATGAAGATATTAAGAAAGAATCTAAGATAATCGCTCCTTTTGTAAAACATATTCATTTAACAGATAATTTTGGTTTTGAAGATAGTCATTTACCTCCTGGATTGGGGGATGTTAATATTAAAGATCAATTAAGAGAAATAGAAAAATCTCAAGGTAAAGAAGGATTCAAAAAATTAAGGGGAATTGTAGAAGCTGGAGAATTTGTAGCTAATTATAAAGAGACACCTCATTTGTATGCTTTATCTCATTTAGGAAGTCCTATGTATACTGAAGATGCGGGTCCTCAATGGGATAAAGCTTGGGATACTCATGGAAGTTATCTTGGAGGTTATGGAGAAATGATGCCTCAGAAATATTTTGACTTATATGGAGCTCCTGGTTTTTCACAATTACCAGCTGCTTTAGGTGGTGGTGGACAAGGTGGAGGGGATAAAGGTAGATTTGCTTCAGCTACTCCAAGTGAGGAAACTGAAGAGTAAGTTTATATATAATTATTAATTAAGAGGTAATAATGGTAAAAAAGAGGGAAACTAGAAAGCAAACAATAGAGACTGATTATGATATTGCTTATGATTTTGCAGTTAAAGCATATACTAAATTTCAAGAAGTAATCAAATCTATTGCTTTATTTGGAAGTGTTGCTAAGAAAACTCCTTATAAAAATTCTGATATTGATCTTATTATAATTATTGATGATTGCACTGTTCTTTGGGATGAAGAATTAATTGCTTGGTATAGGGAAGGTCTATCATTACTTATTGCTAAACAAAAATATAAGAAGGAACTGCATATTAATACTGTTACATTAACTGCTTTTTGGAAAGAACTAATGGAAGGAGATCCTGTTGCTATAAATGTTTTAAGATCGGGTGTTCCGCTTGTTGATTATGGTGGCTTTTTTAATCCTCTTAAAGTTTTATTGAGAAGAGGAAAAATAAGACCGACAGCTGAGGCGATTTACATAGCATTACAAAGAGCTCCAATGCATTTGAACAGAAGTAGATATGCTATTTTGGGTGCTGTTGAGGGATTGTATTGGGCCATGGTTGATGGAGCACATGCGGCTTTAATGGCAGCTGGACATACTCCCCCTAGCCCTGAACATGTTTATGATATGTTATTGAAAGTGTTTGGTAAGAATTTAGATAGAAAACATTCAAATCATTTTAAAGAAATGTATACAATAGCCCATAGTATAACTCATGGAAATTTAAAAGTTGTAAAAGGAAAAGATATAGATGGGTTAAAAGAGAAGGCTGAAGATTTTGTTGATGTAATGAAAAGATTTGTTAAGAAGTATGCTTAAGCCGCTTGTCTTTGTTGTTCTGGTTTTGCACTATATAAAATTGAACCAGTTACAGGATTATCTATTAATTTCTTAAGTTTTTCAGTATCTATTGTGTAAGTAGTAATTCCTTTTTTATCTGTTTCTTCAACTATATATCCTGATGCTATAACTCTATATTGAGAGTTTGTTGCTTCTTCTATACTTCCTACACCATTTTTTGTTCTTCTAGGTATTACATTTGTTCTTCTTGTGAAATCTGCATGATATACATTATCGGCATCTTCTTGAGTAACATCAACTTTAATTAAAGCTCTTAAAGTAGGTCCAAGTGCATACATTATTTTATCTACAGCATCTCCTTTGTTTTCAGCATCAGCTAGTGCTTCATTTAATTTATCTTCAACTGTTTTATATATTAAATCTTGATTAGATGCGTAATCTTCTTTTAAGCCTGCTACACTTAATTGAGTATTAATCTTAATAGTTTTTAAAGAATCTTTTACAGAACTGTAGAATTGATCTTCTAATTCATCTAAATCTCTTTTATAATTTGGATCTGCTTGAGGATCACGTCCAGAAAATATTACACCTACAGCTTCATCATCTAAATTTCCTTGTTCATCAGGATCATCTGTTGCTTTATACCTTTGATAAACATCTTGCATATTAGCTATTCTAGTCATTTCTTCTACTATTTTAGAATCTAAAGTTGGAGTTTCTGTCATTTTTATACTACTAAATAGTGATTAAGCCATTTATAAAGGTTTGGGTTACTTTTTTCCTTTAGATAATAGATAAATACCAAATAGAATTAAAATTATTGGCCAAAATGGAAAATTTCCAGGTATAATTTCTAAATCTCTAAGGATGAAATAAGCTCCTATAACTACTAAGAAAATTCCCCAAAAATAGGAATTACAACAACACCAGCTACTACTCTCTTTTTTTGCCATGTTAATTTATCTTATTTACTTATTTAAATTCTTTTCTATATCAGATACTAAACGACGAGTTTTACCGACGACATCTGGGTTTACAGATATAGAAGTGATTCCTTCTTTTACTAAAAATTCACTAACCTCAGGATATACACTTGGAGCTTGACCACAAATAGAAACTGTTTTATTATGTTTTTTAAAACCTTCAATTAGATTTTTAATTGCTGTTAAAACAGCTTTATTTCTTTCATCAAAATAATCCATTTTTCCTAGTAATTCAGAATCTCTATCAACACCTAAAACCAATTGAGTTAAATCATTAGAACCAATACTTGCTCCGTCAATATTTAAAGAAGCGAAGTCTTCTGGTATTAAAGCCATTGCAGGAACTTCTGCCATTAATAGAACTTTGAATTCTTTAGATCTTTCTAAATTTTGAGTTTTCATAATTTCTAATACTTTTTTAACTTCACCTATGTTTCTTACGAAAGGGAGCATAACATGAACATTTTTATTATTCTCTCTTAATTCTTTAATTGCTATGCACTCCAATTTGAAAGCTTCTATGAATCCTTCTGACACATATCTAGAAACCCCTCTCCAACCTATCATTGGGTTATCTTCTTTTGGTTCAAATTCTTCTCCGCCCTTTAAACTTCTATATTCATTTGTTTTAAAATCAGAAAATCTAACAATTACTGGTCTAGGGAATATTGCTTTTGCTATTTTTCCAAT
>NZCU01000012.1 GCA_002688395.1 Nanobdellota archaeon
CATACCTTTGATATTATCTAATATTGTAACATTCGTATCACCAGCTGCAGTAATTGTAGCAGTTAAAGCTGTTTATGCAATTGGTAGAAAATAAATCTTAATTTTTTTTTATTTTTTTAAATTATATTAGTTAGGACTCTTTTGAGCAAAGTAGTATAATTGATACTCTTTAGAATTCCCTTTCTCAAAAATAAATTCCCTTTTCCAATTTAGCTTAAATTTAGATTTAGATAAAATTTCCTTGATTTCTTTATTTGTATAAGAACTGAAAAAAACCTTTTCCCCAAAAAAATCATAATATCCTTCTTCCTTTCCTTTATTAACAGAAAAAAATAAGTATCCATCATCTTTCAAAATTCTATTAAATTCTTCAAAAACACTAGGAACTTTGTTCTTCTCTAAGTGCAATATAGAAAAAAATGAGAATATAGCATTAAATTTTTTATTAGGAAACTTTAAGTCATACATACTCATAACTTTAAACTTACTTTTAGGGACGTTCAATTTAGCTTCTCTAATCATTTCTTTTGAAATATCTATGCCTATAACTTCAAATCCTTTCTCTGTAAGAAATTTTACCACGGGTTTTCCTATCCCACAACCCACATCCAGAATAATGGCTTTTTTTGGTAAATATTTCAAGATTTTTTTGATCTGCACAACCTCATTTTCCTGACTCTTCTCAAAAAAATTTAGACATTCAACACCTTTTTTATCATACCAATTTCTAACATTTTCTTGAGATTTCATTTCTATATATAATCACTTATCTTATGATTTAATTCTTCATGTACCAACCATACTACCAATAAAATAGCATCCAACCCAGTAAAAAAAGTTCCTCCAAATTTATCATGGGGCACTAAATTTACTCCAAAACTAATAAATGAAAATGGATAAAAAGGCATTATTGTCCCACTTAAAATCCCATCTAAAATTAAATGAATTAAAACTCCAAAAGTAATAGCTAAAAATACATATTTTAATTTTAAATTCTTCCACTCAATATTCCTAAATAAAAAAGCTAAAACTAAAAATATAGCAGGAAAAACTAGACTATGGGTAAAAGTCCTATGTATTTCATTTAATCCCACATCTCTAAAAATACTAACTAACCAAAAAACACCCACATCTATATCTGGCAATAAACCAGCAATACCAGCAATAACAACATAATGTAAGTTAAATTTTTTCTTAGCAATATGGTCTCTATAAATATCTGCTAAAATTAAAGGAATTAAAACATGAGTAACTGCTAAAGGCATAATATTAAAAATACTTCATTGTTATTAAATTTTATGAAATACTTTGTTACATGTTTTCCAGGATCTGAAGAGATTGTAGAAAAAGAAATTAAAGGAACTAAACATAAAGGTTTTTTAACTACAACAAAAAAACCTTCTGAAAGCCTAAAATCAATAATAAGAGCAGGAATTTATCTAAAATATTTTAATTTTAAAGATATTAAAGAATATAAAAAACAAATAAAAGATATTAAATTTCCTAAAATAGAAAATACATTCGCTGTTTACTGTGAACGTTTCGGAAATCATAAATTTTCCTCAAAAGACATTGAAGTAGAAACTGCTACTAAAATAAAAGGAAAAGTAGATTTAGAAACTCCAGAAACTTTAATTTATGTTCTAATAAAAAATAAAGAATGTTTAATTGGGGTAGATTTGTATAAAAAAAATTTAGATAAAAGGAATTATAGAATTAAACCCCATCCAAATGCTTTAAATTCCTCAATAGCTTTTATAGCTTTAAAATTTTCAAATTTTACTAAAAATAAAAATTTACTAGATCCTTTTTGTGGCTCAGGAATTATTTCTATAGAAGCCGCTTCTCTAGGTGCTAAAGAAGTCTACGCTACCGATAATCAATATTATTGTACTTCTTCCACAAATATAAATTCAAAAATCGCTAAAGTGCAAATAAAAACTTTCCAAATTCCAATTCTAGAACTAAAAAAACAATTTAAAAAATATTTTTTTGATTTTATTATAACAGATCCACCAATAGCAACAGTTTACGGATTAAGAGCCATTAAACCAGTTTATGATTTATTTTTTAAACAAGCTTTTCATTTATTGAAACCTGCAGGAACCTTAACAATTATAACAGCAAGACCAAAACCTTTCCTAGGACCTATTAAAGACTTTAAATTACAAAAACAATTAATATTAGATAAAAATAACTTAAAATATCATATATTAGTTTTTAAGAAACATTAATAAATTCTCCCTCTATAAGCTAAATTATGGATAAAAAAGAATCTTTTCATTGGGCAGATCTAGCAGCGGATAATGTAATCCAACAAAAAGGAGATAAAGATAGTTACACTGTTGCAGCAGGAATAACACCTTCTGGAATAATACATATTGGTAATTTTAGAGAAATAATCACAGTAGATTTAATTAAAAGAGCTTTAGAAAAAAAAGGAAAAAAACTAAGATTCATTTATTCATGGGACGATTACGATAGATTTAGGAAGGTTCCAAAAAATATCCCAGAAGAATTCGAAAAATATGTGGGAATGCCTATTGCAGATATTCCAGACCCATTCAAATGTCATAAAAGCTATGCAGAACATTTTGAAAAAGAACTAGAAGAAAGTTTACCACCTGTAGGAATTTCTCCAGAATTCATTATGCAAGATGAAATGTATAAAGCTTGTAAATACACAGAAGGAATAAAAAAAGCATTACAAAATAAAAGTAAAATAATTGAAATCTTAAACAGATACAGAAGTGAACATTTACTAGATGATTGGTATCCTATCAATTTATACTGTAGTGAGTGTAAAAAAGATTCTACAAAAGTCCTACAGTACGATGGAGATTATGAAATAAAATATGAATGTGCCTGTGGATTTAAAGAAAAAATAGATTTTAGAAAAAAAGGAAATGTTAATTTAAAATGGAGAGTTGACTGGCCAATGCGTTGGGAGTATGAAAAAGTAGATTTCGAACCAGCTGGAAAAGACCATTATGCAGCAGGAGGATCCAGAACTACCGGAAAAGAAATAGCAGAAGATGTGTATAATTACAACAATCCCACAGATTTAATTTATGAATGGATCGGACTTAAAGGGGGAAAACAATTTTCAAGTTCTGCAGGAAATGTAATAACATTAAATGATGTCTTAGAAGTTTATGAACCAGAAATAGTAAGATATTTATTTGCAGGAACAAGACCTAACACAGAATTTGCAATTAGCTTTGACACAGATGTTTTAAAAATATACTCTGACTATGATAAACTAGAAAAAATTTACTTCGGGAAAGAAGAAATATCTAAAGAAAAACTTCCAAAACAAAAAAGAATTTATGAATTATCTTCAATTAATCTTCCTCAAGAAATCCCATTCCAACCAAGCTTCAGACATTTAACTATGTTAGTCCAAATTTACAAAGGAGATGTAGAAAAAGTTTTAGACCATTATGAAAAAAACAAAAAAACAGAATTAAGAGCAAAATTAGCACACAATTGGATACAAAAACACGCTCCAGAAGAATTTAAATTCGAACTTCAAACTCAAGCTAAAGCAGAATTAAAAGAACAAGAAAAACAAGCTTTACGTTTACTAACTGAAAAATTAAAAAATAATGATTACGATGAAACGACTTTATTTGAAGAATTTTACTCTATTTGTAAAGAATTAAACCTAAAAAACACTGAATTTTTCACAGCAGCTTACAAAACATTAATTAACAAAGAAAAAGGACCAAGATTAGCATCTTTCATATTAGCAGTAGGAAAAAAAGAAATAATAAAAATATTAGAAACAATAAAATGACAGAAGAACCAAGCAGAGCATTAATTTGGATAATGTCTTTAATAGGACTCGGAGTATTATATTTTGTTTTATTTGGACAAAAAAAATACAACGAAATGATGAAACAATGAAAAGAATGCATGTCATAATGAAAGGAAAAGTACAAGGAGTTAATTTTAGAAATTTTATCAAAGAAAATGCTGAAAAATTAAACCTAAAAGGTTGGGTAAAAAACAAAAGAAACTACATAGAAACAGTCTTTGAAGGTGATGTTGGAAATGTTCATAAAATGCTTATCCTCTGTAAAAAAGGACCAAAAGGTTCTTCAGTAGACGACTTAAATTCTTCAGACGAAAGAGTTAAAAACGAGAAAACCTTTAAAATCTTAAAATAAATTTAACACTAAAAGAGGTTCTAGAGACTATAGAAAGGTTTAAAAGAGGTTTTGTTCGCTACGATTAATATATGTTAGAAACAGATACTAGAACTCATATTAGAGCACATACTAAAACCTCTCAAAGAACACCTTTAGATACTCAACATTTAGGAAAAATGTCAACAGAAGCAGGCGATAAGCAAAGGAATAATGGATCTTCTAGAAGTAATGAAGTTGTTACTCTTTCGGAAGTTTGTTCAAATCCACAAGGTTTGGTTTTCTCATTTAATCCAGCAACTAATGAAGTTTATTTCGCTGGAGAACACACTGTAATTGCAGAAGAAACAGGAATGGTTGGTTCTGGAAAAGATAAACATACAAAAACAGCCATTGTTGAACTTCCAAAAGATCAAGGATTAGTAGACTTACTAGGAAGACCACTTAGAGTAGAAAGTTTCAAACCAAATGATATTGTAAAACATTTATTTGGAAAAAATCCAGAAGAAATGGGTCCAGAATACAGAGCAATATACGATAGAATAATAAACAGAAATACAGCAAATCTTTTAGAATCTTTAGTAGAAATGAGAGAAAAAGAAGATTCAGAACTTACTTTTGTAGAATTAGATTTAGCACTAGTAAATAGAGGCCCTTATGATAATATTAGATTTACAAGGTCTCTTTATGACGCTGGTCTTATTTCCAAAGAAGCTATGGAAAGGAATTGTAGAATTGCTAGTGAAGTAATAAGGTATATTTCATTTGTTGCAAACTTTAGTATTCCAGTAGAAGAAGCAATTGAAAGAGAAATTAAGAGAGAAGGTGAAAGATTAGGAAGGCCTATGGAATATAGTGAACTTGGAGAGGTTATGAGAAATAGGAAATTTTTAGAAATACTTCAAAGACATTATGATGATTTGTCTGATGAGATAAGAGAGTATGGTCATCCTCTTGGATTTGCTGATGTAGATTGTATTTACATAGACGGTACTGCAGATCCACAAGAAAATTCAAATAAATTTATAAGTGCATTAAAAAGAAAGATTGAATCTTCTGTAAAAGGAAAAGGATATAAAAATGGGGATCATAATGGGGAACCAACCCCTACTTATGCATCTCAATCAGCAGCTGCTGGAGCGTAAATTATATATTCTAATTCTTTTTTAACTATATTTTATGAGCAAAGCTAAAGGAAATCGAACTGAGCGAGAATTATTTCATATGTTCTATGAATCAGGATGGCAACCAATTAGGGCAGCAGGTTCAGGATCAACACCATTACCATGTGCAGATTTAATTGTAGGTGGAAATGGAAGATTACTAGCAATAGAGTGTAAAGCAGGAAAAGGAACTAGGTATATAAGAAAAGAACAAATAGAAGAATTAAAATCATTTTCAGAAAGGTTCGGTTCAGAATCTTGGTTAGGTGCAAGATTCAATAATACTGAATGGTTATTTTTAGAACTCCATCATCTAAAAGAAACAAAAACTGGAAATAATTTTGTAATAGATTTAAAATTAGCTAAAGAAAAAGGAATTAACTTTGATAAACTAATAAATAAAATTTAACAGGGGTTTTCATAAGTATCAATAGGAGAATTATCTCTATAAACTCTAACCCACCTATAATCATTAATAGAAACATTACCATTTTTTCCAGAAGTTAATCGTCCACCATTAAATGCTAATACATCTCCTTCTACTGTACTAGTTTCACAAGGTAATGTAAATACAAGATCACCATCTACACCATCAATAGCTAACACCATCCTTGTTTCACCATCACCAACTTCACTATCCCTCACAACACATCTTAAAGAACTCATTTTTTATCATAGTTTTCACAATATAATCCTTATTTATATAGCTTATCCTAAATTATCACCACTTTTCCCCAAGATATAAATTAAATTTCTCAGAACTTCTATAAAAACATTTAGCTAATTCAATATGGTAAATCTTAAAATGATAGCTATCATCTTTATTTTATGTTGAAATCATTGTTTCTACTAATAATTCTAGTTCTTTCAATTAATTTTGTCTCAGCTGAAATTCAAATAACAGAAATAATGTCAGATCCTGAAGATGATGAAAATTTAAATGAATGGATTGAATTATATAACAATGGAACTTCTTCAATAGATATAGCAAATTACACAATAGAGGATGATGCAGGACTTGATTTAATTTTGGGAGGAAAATTCAACGGAGGGGGAACAATTATCCCTTCATCAACTTACGCTATTTTAACAAGTGAGACAACAAGAGTTTACGATAACTTTGATATTCCATTAAACACAATAAAATTATATGTAAACGAAACTAGAATTGGAAAATCCGGATTGAGTAATTCAGGAGAAACTTTAAAATTATATGATTCTAATCTTAATTTACTAGACCAAGTAACTTATCCTTCTGTTTCAAATGGAAATTCTTATGCTAAATTTACAACTTGGCAAGAAACATCTTCAATAACTCCTGGAAAAAATAACATTAACAATGAAAGTATCATAATAAACTACAGCAAAATTTCAATAACAGAATTTCTTCCAAATCCTGAAGGTAATGATGATTCTATCATGCCAGATGGAGAATGGGTAGAAATCTTCAACTCAGGATTAACAGCTTTAGATTTATTAGGATTTGAACTATATGATAATCTAGGATCGGACCCAGATATAGTAATAACAAACACTTCAACATTCTCAGGAACAATAATAAATCCTGATTCTTATTTAATAGTTTACACAAACGGAGTTTCAGGATTTCTAAACAATGATGGATTTGAAAAAATAAAATTATATGACATTTACGATAATTTAATTGAAGAAGTAACATATTCAGATTCAGATGAAGCAGTTTCTTGGTCTTTTTCAGAAGGAAAATGGCAAAAGACAACTCCAACACCAGGTTATGGGAATGAAGATAATAAAACTTCTATAGAATCAGAAATTAGAATAGAAGAAATTTATGATTTAGGAAGTGATAAAAAAGCAGAATGGGGAGACATTATAAGAGTTAAATTATTTACTTACAAAGGAAACACAAATAAAAATGTAGTGTGGATGTGGGTGGAAAATGATGAAGAAAGAATAACTAAAAAAAGTAAATTTAATTTATACAGTAAATTTCAAAATTACACTTTAGCTTATCCTTTAGCAATACCAAATAACTGTGATAATGAATTCTTAAGTGGAAATTATAGAATAATAGCAGAAGGCTTAGATTATAGAACTGAAGAAATTTTAGAAATAAGAGATAAACCTTTATGTGAAGGTTCAACAAAAACATCAAGGGCCAAAAATTTAAATTATGAAATAAAATCTCTCCCAGAAACAGTTTCACTAGAACAACAGTTTACAACAGAAATATATTTAAGAAACAACCAAAAAGAAGATATTAATTTAGATCTATGGTCATATCCTTATTCTGGAAAGAAAAAATTTGTAGATGAAGAAAAAGAAAATCTTCAAAGTTTAACTTTAAAATCTTCAGAAGAAAAAGTAATAAGTTTAAAAAACACAATAAAAGACTCAGACAAAGATGAATTAAATTTTAAAATAAAAATCTTAAGAGATGATAGAAAAAACCCTTATGAATTAAAAGATTCTATTAAAATAAGTAAAAAAACACCCTCGTCACCAACACCCAAAACACTTAAAAACCCACTTACGGGCTATACTGTGTACGAAAGTCAAGGTCAAAAAGCAAAGCGTTCAGCCATTTTTTTCTTTAATGGCATATTAGCGTTGCTTTTAATTTACATAGTATTTAACCATGGAAATACAAATTAAAGCAATAATAGAAATTTTGGGAAAACCAAAAGAACATGTAGAAGAAACTCTAAAAAAAGTTCTTAATGAATTATCTGAAAGAAAAGGTGTAACAGTACTACATAAAGAAGTGGCAGAAACAAAAGAACTAGAAAAATTCTTTTCAACTTATGTAGATCTAGAATTAAAATTAGATGAATTAGACAATTTAATTGATTTTTGTTTTGATTTCTTACCAAGCTCAGTAGAAATACTGAAACCAGAAAAAATAAATATGGAATCTCATGCATTTGCAGAATACATGAATGATTTACTTGCCAAATTACATCAACACAGTATGATAATAAGAAACCTACATGCTGAAAATATTGCAATGAAAGAAAAACTAGGAGAAAAAAACTAATTACTTCTTACCTATTAATTTTTCTAATTCCTTCATACTATCATCCAAATCTTTACCAATACCTTTAGCAACTTTAGGAATTCTCCTAGCAAGTCTAGGGGAATAAGCTTCTCTTCTTTTTGCTGTAGATAATTTAGGAGTATATTTCGCTTCAGGTTTAGGTTTTTTCTTACCAAATTTAAACTTCAACAATCCTTTTTTATAAGCTAAGAATCCTCCACCTCCCAAAGCTATCAATAACAACAACACTAATAATGACCATAAGACAACACTACTCCCATCTTCTTCTACATCCCTACTACTAGGGGGTGTTCCTCCTGTACTTCCTCCACCAAAATCATCATCAAATCCGTCATCTCTATCACTTCTAGGACAACCATCTCCACTTATATCAATACATTGACCTATTGCATCTCTTCTACCCTCACAACCTTCTTCAGTAGTACAACTATTTCCTATAGTAGTTCCTCCTCTATCAGGATCTACTGTTGTATCTCTCCCAACAGTCTCGTCCCAAGGATCTTCATCATCAGAATTAGCAACACCATCTCCATCAATATCATTATCTTCTTTATCAGCAAATCCATCTCCATCTAAATCTTCATCCCCATCTAAAACATTGTTATTATTCTCATCAGGATTTCTATCAAATCGATCTATACTATTCAATAAACCATCTCCATCAATATCATTATCATCCCTATCACATATATTATCTTCATCTAAATCAGGACAACCAGCTTCAATTCCTAAAAAACTCCCACTATAAAGAACTAAAGCAGTATCTTCCACACTACAACTAGGTTTTTCCCAACAAGATGCACTATCTCTTCTAGAAGCAACCCAATTCTCAACACCATTAACAACACCATCAGGTTTTAATAAACTATAAACCAAAGCAGTTAATGGTAGATCAGCATTTCCCCAATATCCTGCTGCATTTTTTCCAGAAGTTAAACTAGTTAAATATTGAGAATCTTGAGTAACTTTAAATAAAAATGCTTGTTCTAATATTCCTAAGCTAGTTTGTTCTATTAACCAACTAGGATCTCCAGATTTTCCAATTTCATCAAGAACATATAACACATAACCACTTGTCTCTGTATCACAACTTCCACTTCGATAAGACTGACTCCAACAAGGATCACCAAAACTTACAGTAATATTATCATCTCTTTCCTCTCGCTTAATAAAATAATTTTCAACACTACTAATATCTTTTTTATTGATAAAACTTAAAACTAAGTCAGTCCCCAAACCACTACAATCTAAATTAAGACTTTCAGTAGTTGAAGTTAACACATTACTACTAGGAAGAATATTATACCACTCATTATATCCTAAATTAAGATTTACAGGTACAACAACACTACTACCATCTTCTAGATTTACTAAATCACAACTTCCAGCAGTACTAGAAACAACTTGTACAAACCATTCATTTCCAGTGCTAGGTAAATCCTGTGCTTTAAAGTTAACACTTCTAGAATTCAATAACCATGAACCAGCTTTATTAACAATAATAGCATTATTTCCTCTTTCATGAAGCGCTAAAGTAGCAATTGAGGCATCTTTAACATTACAACTATTCGAAGCCATACAACTTTCTAATTGGCCAATTAAACTCTCAACACCATTTGCAATCTCATCTCCATATATAGTTTCTTGATCTAAAGCTAAAACACCATAAGCAGTCTCTCTCATATTGCTCCAAACACCATTAGTTCCTTGATTAACTAACCAATCTCCTTCTCTAGAAGCATCTGCAGAATTTACTAAAATTAACACTAATAAAACTAATAATAATTTTTTATACATATATTCACCTTTTAAGCTAAATTTAGTTAAAATTATATAAATAACTTTCTATATTCCTTATTTATGCAACTTAAGAGCCTAAAATATTTTTCAAAAGGAAAAAGAAGTAAAGTATATACAGCTTTATATAAAAATAAAAAAGTTATAGTAAAATATTCTAATAGATCATTAATTGAAGCTAAATGGCTGAAAAAATTAAAAAAATTAAAATTTATACCTAAATTAATATCTTCAGATAAAAATACTTTAGTTATGGAGTTTATAGAGGGTAAAACTATAAATGATTATATAAAAAAAACAAAGAATCCAAAGCTAATTTTAAAACAAATCTTAAAACAATGCTATGAATTAGATAAATTAGAAATAAATAAATTAGAATTAACAAATCCTTACAAACATATCTTAATTAAAAACAAAAAAGCTAAAATGATAGACTTCGAAAGATGTTACAAAACTGAAAATCCTAAAAATGTTACACAATTTACTGAATTTTTAATGCGTAAACGTTTAATTGATAGAAAAATAACTCCATTATTAAAAAATTATAAAAAAAATAAAACCAAAACTAATTTTTCAAAGATTTTGTCTTCTTTCTAGGTTTTTTCTGGAATTTCAACATCCTTAATCTTCTCAAAGAATAACTAACAGGATTTTTACATTTACTACAAATATTATCTCCGCATTTTATTCCAATATCAGCATAATAAGCTTTGTTTGCACAATTAGGAGGCAGTATTTTTCCTTTTTGTTGCTTATGCCAATTTAATTGAGAAATAACATAACCTTCCTTTAAAGGATCTTTATTTTTATTATTCCATTCATTAACAACTTTCTCAATATTTTCAAAATTCCAACTCAAACTTCTTAAAAAATTAATTAAGATAAATAAAAATCTTTTTTTACCATCATTTAAACCTAACAAACCTTTTTTTATACATTCAGGCCAATACTCTTTCTTAACAGCCATTGTTGGAAGCTCATATCTTCTTCCACTTTTAACTTCTTCTTCAGGTAAAGCTAAATTTTTCTTCTTCAAAGCATCAAAAGCTTGCATTATTAATTGTCCAGCTTCAAAACCTTCAACTTTACTAGGTAGAAAATCAAAAGTAGTATCAACATTTTCTATTTTCGCATCACTTAGGTTAAAATTTTTTATATTTTTTAATGGAACACTTACTAATCCTTTCTTCTCATTTACAGAATAAGGAGCTCTGTACATGTGTCTACTAGAAATTAATACTGCATCAACTTCTACTACAGAAAAAGGATCAAAAACACCTTTAATTAAAATATCTTCTTTAGGTTTCTCCACAGATCTTGAAATCTCTTCTACAGAAGAAACAGATAATATTTTCTCTCTCAAAGGTTCTTCAATCATATTTTTCAAATAAACAGCAACAACCCTAACACCATCTGGAAATAAATATTTAATTTCTTGATTATCAACTTTATCTGGAAAAGATTCAAATGGAATTCCAATATGAAAACCACTTCCTCCAGAAAATTTAACTCCAATACTATTTACATCGTGAAATTTCAAAGCTTCTATTAATAATTCA
>NZCU01000013.1 GCA_002688395.1 Nanobdellota archaeon
CTCCATACCTACAAAAACACTGCAGTTTAGTTCATAATGGGAAAAAAATTGTAGAGTCAGATTCTGGGGTTCCAATATGGGTTTATAAAGACGGGCTCCATAGACTTGGTCGTGAATGTCACCATTTTAATATGTGGGCCTATATGCGTGATTCAATTGAGATTGATCAAGTACAATTCTTATATAAGGATAAATCCAAGGTTAGGGAATAAAATGTCAAAAATATTATTATCAACGGACATAGGATCGGATATAGATGATGCTTTAGCTTTGCAAGTCATGTTTAATCATCCTGAAATTAATTTGAGTGGAATTTATACTGTAAATGATAAGATGGATGTTAGACCCTTTATTGCTAAGCACATGGTTAATTCATCTGGGAGAAATATTCCTGTTGCTAAAGGCGAGTCAAGAGCGTTAAGTGGTGTTGAGCCATATTATTATTTTGAAGATTGTGTTGTGGATGATATTTATATTGATGAAGAAGAAAGTGATCATGGTCCTGAAGTCGTGTTTAAACCTTTTGAGAAAGTTGGAATTACTTCTGATGGCGGTGAGGATTTAGCTTCAAGATTGGAAAAAGAAAGACATGTTGTGTTTAGTATTGCTCCATTAACTAATGTTGCTAAATTACTTCAAGAACATCCCGAATCTACAAATAATATTGAAAGGTTATATGTAATGGGTTGCAGGTTTCCTGATGATAATGAAAGAGTGTTAGAACACAATGTGAAATATGATGCTGATGCTGCAAATTTGGTGTTTGAATCTGACATACCAATTACAATTGTTACTGGGAATTTATGTGAGAAATATAGGATGCCTAGTGAGATGTTAGAGCAATTGGAGGGAGGTTCCGGAAAATATGTTAAGAAAATGGCTAGATCATTTTTAGCCACTAAAACCGCCCAGAAGTTTATTAGTACCATGATTCAAGGAATTAATCTAGAGGATTTATTAAGAAATCATATCAAAGTTGGTAAGGGACTGATTAATGTAGAAGATATGGATGAAAGACTTAAGTTATATAAAATGAAAGACAGTTTATTAGTTAACTTAAACGATCTTTATTTTGCTGCTTTATCCGGGGATGAATATTTTGAACAATTCAATGCTTTAATCGAACATTTGAAAGATTCTAGATTAGATTACAAGGAAGGGGATATGATTGTGGAAGCTTTAAGAGGATTGGTTCCAAAAAATATTTCAATTGCTGATGTTTATGTTCCCTATTGTTACTTGCATCCTAATAAATTAAAAATAGATAAAGGAATCATTAGATGTGATAGAGAGGGGGGGTCTTATCTTTCTTCTGGGGATAAACATGAAATTATTACGGATATAGACTATGAGGATTTTAAAGAATTTTTAGGAGAATATTTGAAATGAACTGTGTGTGCAAAGAACTGGAACCTCTAGTAGAAAAAAGTGATAGGTTAAGAGACTTAGAAGAAGAAGTTAGAGAATATGTGGAACTACTAGCTACTACAGAAGAAGGAAATCCAGTTACAGAAAGAGCTTTTTCTAAAGCTTTATCGAATTTCCATTTTGCTAACGAAACTTACAAGAAGTCATTTAATGGAGCATGTAAACAAAGACATATTATAGTGAAATTTAAGGATAGGCTTTTAAATAAACCCGAGACCTCTATTGCAACTTATTTAGAAGATAAATTGGAAAGAGAAACCAAAGGGATAACTTACCACTGTGCTTATTGCGATGATGATCTATTCAAATAAAATGCATTGCTTCTTTTTTCATTCCTCGCAATTCTTTTTCATATTCTTTTGACCCGGGTTCTAATCCATCTCTTTTTAATTTTTCTGCAAGTACCTTCCAAACGTAAGGAAGCTTAATACCAGTTTGTCCTTTACCATGTCTAACTGCAATCGATCTTAGAGGCTTTCCTTTGTAAATTGTTATCCATTCTTTAGATGTTTTTTGTATTTTGATACCAAGATCAGCTAAAAAAGATTCAGTAGATCTTCTATCCATCAAAGGAGCCCTTCCTGCCATGTTATTTAGTAAGTTGTAATTTTATTTAAATATTCCCACAGTCCCACAAATTCAATTTTCATTTGTTTTGTAGAAAGGCTTATAATCGGATTTTTCGAATTAAGATGTAATGGTAAATAAAAATTTAGTTAGGATCGCAAATCGTTTAGGAAAGGATAAGTTTCATGAAAATGAAAGATCACAATCAACATTGGATTCCGGAACTGGGGCTCCTTTATATATTCCATCTATTGGATTGCATGTAAGTGAAAAAGTTTACTATGAAAATAATGACAAATCCTGGCTTGATTGGAAATTGTGGCTAAGAGAAAGAGCTTCTGCGATGTTAACCCCTGTAGAATTTTGGAAATTTTATGAGTATTGTTTAGAGAATAGAGAAGATATTGTTGAGGATATGAATATAAATACTGAATATCTAAATGCTGTTGCTATGCCTGGAGTCGGAGGTCTTAGTAAAGATTTAAAGGATAAAAACCTTGTTGATGGTCTTTTACTAGAGAAAGGAGGCATCAGAAATTGTTTGTATTCAAATGGAAATTTTGACTTTGAAGACATTCATAGGGTTGATGGATTACCTGCAAGGTTAAAAGACTCTGTTGGTGATTTTAGATATAGAACCATTGATGGATGGACCGAAAAGGGTTTAATAAGAAATGGTCGTGGGAAGTATGGGGGTTTTGGATTTTGTTTCGACCTTAGTTTAAGAAGTCTATGTGCAAATGTAAGTATCGGTGTTAGAGAATGTAAAAGATTAGGTGCCATAGGTGGATTTATTTACAATGATGAGGCAGAAAATATTCCAATGTTAAGTAAATTTACAATAACAGGAGCCTTAGCTTAAAATGATAAATAAAAATTTTCTTAGATTAGCGGAAAGATTAGGGGCTGAAGTGCTTGATGAGAAACAGATCGTGGCAGCATTGGAAAGAGAAGTGGAAATAAGCGAACAGAGAAAAGTGTTAGTTTACGTCCATGAAGGTGTTGTAAAAGCTGCTTTAGAACAAACTACCAGATTATTTTTTACAGAAGGAGAAGTTAAAGTGAGTTCTGATTTAGAAGTAGAATTAAGAACTGGAGACTATGGATTGGTTATCGACACCAGCGAAATGACCCGCAGAACTAGAAAAATTAGAACTTCCCTTCCTCCAATATCTCTATACGGAAAATATGACCTTGAAGAAGTCCCCAGAATAGTCAAAATTAGAAATTCCTCAACCGCTGTTATGGATATAGCCAAAATTGCTGGAGAATATTTGAAGAAAAATTAAACTAGGCTTTTTATAAAATCCGCTTTCGTTATCAATCCGATTAACTTCCCTTTCTCTTTTACCAAGACCAAAGAATAATGCTGAAGTAAGTTTTTTATGACTTCTAATTTTGTATCCTTTGCCATTATTGGAGGCGCTTCTTCCATAATATCTCTAGCCTTTAATAATTTAATTTCTTCTAAACCTCTAGATAATATTGAAGACTCCGACACAATTCCTATGACTTTATCTTTTTCTAATATAGGTATTTGAGACACCGAGTGTTTATTCATTACCTCAATTATTTTAGTTGCTTTTTCCTCTTGCTGAACCGAAATTATTTTCCTCACCATAATCTCTCTTGCTTCTTTCTCATGTTTCTTTGCAAGAATTTCCAGTGCCTGCTCAATTTTCTTTACTTTAGAATAAGTGGGATCTAATTTTCCGGATTCTATTTTAGCTATTAAACTTTGACTCAATCCCGCCGTTTTAGCAAATTGATGTTGTGTTAGGTTAAGTTGTTTTCTAATTTTCTTCAAGTGTGTGATGTCAAATACCATAATTATTTTTTATTTTTACTGTTTATAAATATTCCTATTGGAATAAAAAAGTCAGGAAATTATTTTAATAACTCTATTGCTTCTTGACATATGGTAAACAAAAACTTAGTAAAAATAGCAGACAGACTTGGAATAGAGGAACTTCCTAGAAAAAAAACTAAAGATAAAACAAAGAGTAACTCTGGAATATCTGAGGAAAATATTGCAAAAGCAAAAGAGTGTTTGGAATGGTTAAAAACTCAGCCAGCAAGTGAGCAAACATTAGAAAGACTTAAGCAAAAATTTATCCAAGAAAGTATGGATTATGATTGTGTAAAGATTCTTAATGAATATAGAAAATATTTCGAAAATTCAGTTCCTAACAGAACTAGAACCTCCCATACATATAGAAGCAATGTTGCTGTATGTGGAAGAGTTAAAGGATATGGTGTTACTCGATATACTTCTGGCTATGTTTCACAAGGATATGCTGGAGATGTTGGAGTTTTTGATTGGGCTCTTCTCTTAAACAAACATAATGGCGCAAAACATGAACTTGACTATCTCAAAAAGGTGTGTGTTCAATTGGTTGAAACACAAGTAGAATTAGAAAGGATGCACGGATGGGATTTTGATTTTCATGTAAGTAGTGATATTGTGGAAAAAGTTCATAAACAAGTTGTTGAAAGTTTGCCCAATGCTTTCAAATATCAATCACCTCATAGTTTAGAAAGACACATCTTAGACGAGTTTTTGATTGATGATACTTTAATTTTCTTTCCATGGTATGATGAAGGAAGATATGAAACTAGTGTGGGCTTAATTGGAGATATTTTTAGCAATAGGAGAGCAGATCCAAATTTAGAATCTTTATTTAGGAAAGTTGGTCCAGAGTATGTAAGAAAATATAGAAATAAAAATATTAATTCTAAGATAAAACCTTTGTTAGAAAAGTATACATATACATAACAACTATTTCTTTAATTTCTTCCCATGCTTCCACATGAAATCAAAATAACTTTTATATGCTTTAGCTGCTACTTCATTTTCAATAATGATTCCTTCTGGTTCGTCTGTCCATATTAAGATAGCAATCTTGTTTCCATAAATATTAGTAACAGCAGGACTTCCAGAAATATTTGGCAGATATCTATATTCTGTTGTCTTTTTGTCTAACTCCTTTCTATCTTTTCTAATTATTAATTTGGTTTTAATATTATTCTCCTTCTTTAGCCTATCAAATTGTAGAGCAAATTCAGGCATTGCTTCTGAGAATTGTCCTTCGCTTCCGAATACGAAATTATCTTTTCCAGTTCTGGCTATGTCTAAAAATATAGATTTAATTCCTTTAATGCCTTTGAATAATCTGACTTGTCCTTCTATCTTGGCTTTTTTATGTCTGTGTTCTAATTGTGGTAAAATTTCCTTAATATCTTCTTCTTGCTCTTTTACATAATCAAGTAATCTCTTAGGACCTGTTACTTGGAACCATTTAATTTTCCCAATTGAAACATAACTCACTAGACCCTTTTCAGTTAAGGATTTCAAAGCATTATAGCAACTGCTTCTGTCAATCTTGGCTATTTTAGAAATCCTACCCGCTTTTGTTGAGCCATGATCATTTAAGGTTAAATAGACTTTTATTTCATTTGTGCTTAATCCTAAATTCTCTAAAACTTGTTCTATTCTCATAATAATTTTAGTTGAAATATGACTATTTAAAGTTTTCTATTGTTGTAGAAATTTCTACAACAGAATTTTATATACGCTTTTTCTGACATTAAACTGTAGAATGATAGACAAAGCAGAAATCAAAAGACTCCAGAGAACACTGCAGAAAAGGAATCCTAGCTGGTCACAAGATAAGGCTAGGCTAATAGCAGAACAAGCTCTTGGATTAAGAGTCTGGAGGTAGAAATGAAAGAAGAGAAAACACTACAAGAAAAAATTGTGGAGGAAGGAAAGAAAATTCAAAGGCAAGAATTCCTGAGAAAATGGTATGAAACACTAATGAATGGGGGACAATATGAATCTAAGAGACATCGAGTATATAGCAAAGGCACACACTGACTTGGCAACAAAACCAAGCAAAAGTGTGAGAAAATGGAATGAAAAAACACCTTACTGCATCCATCCATTTTGGTGTGCTGCTACACTAACAACAGAAACAACTCTAGATGAGAGAACAAGAGAGGAAGGTGTGCAAGCACTTCTCTATCATGACATTCTAGAAGACACTATAGCAGAACTTCCAGAGGAACTTCCAGAAAGAGTCAAACAGCTAGTTCAAGATATGACTTTCGAAAGCAGTCAGGAAGAAATGAAAGAAATCTGGAGCAAGCCTAAGGAAATTCTGCTCTACAAACTCTATGACAAAGTTAGCAACTTACTAGATGGAAGCTGGATGGATGAGGAGAAGAGAGCAAAATATACTCAATACACTCGCTTCTTGTGTGCAAGAGTAGAGGAAGAATACGGAGCGCTGAATATTACTAAAATTGCTAGAGCTATAACTGGGGATTATGCTCTGCTTACTGACTTTATGGAAGATGGTAAATAGAAACTTGTTAAGAATAGCGGAAAAGCATGGAAAAAGCGAACTACCTAAAATAGAAGTTCCCCACTTTGAAGGATTTACCTACATTCCGAAACTTGGCTATTATATTTCAGACACTATTGAAGATCAATTTTACTACAGCCCGGAAAAAGCCATGAAGGACTCAAATAAAGAAAACTCCTTCCTTCTAAACCTTAGAGACTTCTGGGAATACTACAACTATATTAAAAAATATAAACCAGAAATACATCAAACCTATCACACACGAAAAAGTGCTTACGGTCAAAATTGTGGGGAGTGGTTAGATTCTTATGTAGATACAAGAGAGGAAAATGTAGTACACAATAGAATTAGAAAATCAACGCACTCCTTAGATTCTTCTTTAATGGAGGGAGAAGGTCTGTTTTATCCAGAAGATGTAAATAAAAAAACAGGATTTCCTAAAAAAGTCTCTAAAGAGGGAAACTGGATCTATGCCTTAGGATATGTATCTAGCTTCCCCCCCTTAACAATTATTTATAATGAATATCCTCTACTAGGACTAGTCCCCGTAGGCACACCTCTCTTTGTAAGGGAATGTAAATTACCAGACTATATGGAAGAGACAAATGCCAAATCTTAATATTCCTAAAAGAATAAAACTGCCAAAAACTTTTATAAAAATCTGGATTTGTAGTAGTTTAGCCAAAACTAAGGAATTATTTAACCACTTTAGAGTAATAATAAACCGAAACCTTTATAAAGCGATTTTATCCTACTTTATACCATGAAAAAGAAACTTAGTATCACACTGGAAGAGGAGACGGTAAAGCTGTTAGACAAAAACACCCAAAATGGCCGATTTAGAAATAAATCCCATTTGATAGAATACAGTGTTCAAAAATACTTAAATGGAGAAAAAAATGAGTAAAAAACAAACAATAAGTTCACAAGATAAAGTAAGAGGATTATATTCAAGAATCGGAGATGATTTCTACTTATGTAGGGATGATTTAAACATCAGTGGAGAAGATTACAACTCTGCTTTACTATTCGGAGTATTGACTGAGCTAAACAAGGGCAAAGAATTAATATTTGGAGAGCCGGGTAGAGGTAAGACAACTTCTGCTGAATATCTGCATTCATTGTTCTATGGCTTACCTTTAGATTTAGTAAAAAGTGTAGCTTTAAGAGGTCACCCTCAACTAACCGAAGAGAA
>NZCU01000014.1 GCA_002688395.1 Nanobdellota archaeon
GGATTAAAATATACAACACCTGTTTCGATTTATTATCCTGAAAGTAGAGAATATAAAATTGGTAAATTAGTCATAACTGCGGACATAAATTAAAATGAAAAAAAGAGGGCAAGCAGAAATATTTGGATTGATTATTATAGTTATTTTATTGATATTTGCTTTGTTATTTTTTGTTAAAACAAGACAAGATGATAGTTCTAATCTTACTATTAGAAGTAATTTAAGAGCTAATAATTTGTTAAATGCTATTATGAATTATCATGTTGGAGATGATAATATGAAAGAATTATTAAAAGAATGTGTTAAAACTGGAGATCCAACTTCTCCGAAATGTGTTGGTACTAATGGTGTTGAAACAAAATTAATTGGTATTTTTGATAGTGAGGTTTTGTTGGAAGTTGAAAATTATGAATTTAAAGGTTCTAAGGGAGATCTTAATGATCCAGTAAATCCAATAATACATTTACCTGCTAGCCCATGTGATACTGGAATAACTGCAAGTCCTTTTAGATTACCAGGAAGGTATACTTTTGAATTAAAATTATGTTTTAGAGAATAATTCTTCTTACTAAGTAAGTAACTAAGTAACTAAGAAAACTTTATATATCAAAACACATGTTTAAAAATATATGAAAAAGTACCTTCTTTTGATAGAGGATGAGAAATTATGGGTGAAATTTAAATCTGCTATTGATAAAGACCTTAATACCGAAATTATAGATCTTATTAAGAAGAAGGTAAGAGGGAGTAAATGAATAATAAAGGCCAAGTTACAATATTTATTATTTTAGGAATTATAATTGTAATAGCTGCTTTAACTGCTAGTTTCTTGAGGGATCAATCTCTTACAGATATAGTACAAGGAATTGCTTTTAGAAGTGTTGTTGTACCTGAACAAGCTCAAGGTGTTGTTAATTATGTAAATAATTGTATAGAAGATATTACTAAAGAAGGTATAGATATTATGGGGTTACAAGGAGGATATATAACAATTCCTAGAGAAATAGATGTTAATCCTAGAGCTTATTTACCTTTTACTGATAATATAAAAATTCCTTATTGGATATATGGTCAAAATATTAGAAATATTCCAGATATAAATGATATGGAAAGAGATTTAGAGAATTTTATTGAGACTAGATTTGATGAGGATTGTGGGTTGGGAGTTTATGATGATCTTGGTTATGATGTTCCTAGTGGAAGTATAAGTGTGGATGTTGTAATTGGAGTAGAAACTGTGGATGTACGTTTAAGTTCTGGATTAAAAGTTGGTATAAAAGAAGATGAATATAATTTAGATGAGTTTATTTTTGTTTCTTTATCAAGTAGGCTTAGTGAATTTTATGAGATGGCTATTGAGATTGTTAATAGAGAGACTAGAAGTATTGATGGGAAAGTCGCTCCTTTAGAATTTAATACTATGAATATGATTGCTTTATGGTCAAGAGATGAAGATGTAATTCCTTCCATTTCTAAATTTGATTTTAGTTGTAAACCTGCTACTTATTTTTTAACTGATGTTGCTAATGAGTTATCTAGAAGAATAAGTGATATGACTTCTCGTTTACAAATTGATGGAACTAATTTACAAACATTTGATGATGCATTTTATGATAGTATGTTGATGGAGGATGTTTTTACTAGAGATCATGGTGATGTAGATTTACAATTTAATTTCTATGAAGGATGGCCATTTCTTTTAGATATTACTCCGAGGAATGGGCCTATATTGAAATCTAGTGTTTTGAAAATTGGTTTACCTTTATTACCTAAAATCTGTTTCAATAGTCATGATTTTAGATATGATTTAGTTTATCCTGTTACTATTGATTTAGAAGCAGATGGGGAATTATTTAGATTCCCAATTGAAATTTTTATAGATAGTAATTATGGTAGGAGAAATTTATTTGGAAGAGAAACTAGATTACACACTCCTAGTAAATTTTGTGAAGAAACTCAAAAAATAAGTGAAGAAATTGTTGTGAAGGCTTTTGATAATTCTGATGGAGAAGAATTAGAAGATGTTAGAGTATTGTATACATGTGGATTAAATGAGTGTGTAATGGGGAATATTGGAGAGAATGATTTAGGAGTACTTGAATATAGAAGTAGATTCCCTAATTGTGTTGGTGGAGAAGTGCAGTTAACAAAAGAAGGATATGGTATTTTTAGAGAGAGTTTGGATACTTTAGAATCTGGAGCACAAAGTATTTCTGCTGTAATGGAACCATTTAGAGAATTAAAGTTGGATTTTAATGTTGTTGAATTGGATAGTAATGATGGGATATTGGGAAATAGAGATGTGAAATCAAGTGAGAATGTTATTTTACAATTAAATAGAATAAATGAAGATTTTGGTGGATTTGATGAAACTATTGTTATTAATTTTAATTATTTAGATGATGTTAGTTTATCTTTAGTACCTGGAAGATATAATGTTGTTATTGATTTAGTTTTAACTGAGGAAACTTTGTTACAAGGACAAAATATTAATGGATTAGATGTTGAGTCTCAAACTGTTGATAATTTAGTTTTAGGTCATGCTGAATTTGAACATGATATAACTAATGGAGATTTATTAAATGAAAATATTAAATTTAATATATTTGGAATCCAACCTTTATTGGTTGAAGATATTTTAAGAGGATATGAGATGAGTGAAATAGTTGAAAGAAATAGAGAGGTGCTAGATCTTGAGTTCAGCTAAAAAATTATTAATATTAATTTTACTTGTAATGATTTTGCCCATTGTTCATTCTCAATCTTCTGACTCTGTTATTAGTGGAAGTACTGCTGGAGGTACAGCAGATGCTTTTGCTGGATCTGCTTATGATAATGATGGAGATGGAGTTTGTAATGAAGGTAGAGATTTTTATAGAGATAGAAATATTAATTCATTTGATACTGGTTGTACTATTCCTGCTGTAAGAGATTTTTGTCCTGGCACACCTTCTGATGAAACTGCACATAGAAGTGGAGATAGGGCTGGATGTAGTGACAATCAATTAACTGGATTTCAAAATTATTGGACTCTTAAAATAGAAAAAGATAAGATAAGACCTAAAACTGTTAAAACTAATTGGTTAGTTGATCAAAGACAAGGAATTAGAGTTTATCAACCCATTACTTTCCTTCAAAATGATGCTTTCTTAAATGATGATGAAAAAATAAATTATAGAGGTGTTAGTGTTAGATGTGATAGTGGAAGAGGTGTTGTGAGAACTGAAGGTCTTAGAGATGTTGAAACTTCTGATGTTGATTTTAGTAGAGAAACAGGTGGTGGGAGAGTAGATGTTAGTTCTGCTAGGACTGGAGTTGTTTATATTGAAGAGAGCTATGGAAGTGTTTCTGTTTCTGATATTAATAGAACTGATTTAAATGCTGATTTGGTTATAAGATTGAGGCAACAAGCTGAAGAATTAGTAAGACCTAAAGATGTTAGAAATTATAGAGGGGATTTTGGTATTGATGAAATTGAATTTGAATGTACTGCTACAATTAATCAATGTAGAACAAGAATAGAAGTAGTAGATGGACAAAGAGTTGAGCAAGAAGGATGTAGTCCTATTTTTCCTCCTGAAACAGATGAATTTTTACTTGTTGTTCCATTAGATAGTGTAGCGATACAAGCACCTGAAGTATTTTTAGATGCAGGAATTGCTACAGCAACAGCAATTCTTAGTGTTACGAATGATGTAAAACCTAAGTTAAGAGATTTATATGGATTTCTTAGAAATAATTGCTTAAGAGCTATTGGTATTGTTTTCACAAGTAAACTTTTTAGTGTTGTTCCTGGTGCAAATGAACTTGCTGATTTTATTTGGTTTGGACCTAAAAAATTACAAAACCTTGGGATATTTTATGAAGGTAGTTTTATTGTAAGTGGGAGATCTATGTGTGCTGCTACTGCTTGTCCTAGAGATTGGTGTAGACCTTTGAATTGGCATCCTGGTGGAAAAGAGAGTGGGAGTAAAAGCTTAGCTGATCTTACTTCAACTTATAATGATAAAGGTGAAGTTGTAAGCACACAACCTATTCAGAATAGTTTAATATTAAGTACTGCTTGTGGATGTGTTAGTGGTATTTTGGCTAAAGTTTATGAGATAGAAGCTATTGCAATAAATTGGAGAACTTGTATGCTTAGAGCGAAAGATTCTAATGAATTTATAGGGGAATGTGATAGATATCTTAAGGAAGGAATATGTGAATTTGTTATTAGAGAGGTTGGCACTTTTGATAATTTTGATTTAGGATTGTTTAGTAGATTTAAAGATAAAGGAGGAGGAGGAGAAACTACAGACCCACTTATAGAAGCAACTCAAGCTAAAGGTGCATTGGATAGACCTAAAGGTGCTTTTGGAGATGCAATTAGTAAAGGAAAGAAAAAATCAGAAGATTTTGCAAAAGATGAACTTGAAGTTATTGGTAGTTCTGGTGCTAAAGGTATTTTAGGATATAAGGATCATGCTTTGGCTAGAACATTTTGTTCTTTAGCTGTCTATAAAGAGCTACCTGATTTGAGTACGTTACAATCTTATGATTTGAATAGGATAAGTATAGAGAGTACTACTACTTCTAATTGGGATATTAAAGAAGCTTACAAAGGAGAAGGAGGAAGAAGTGTTTGGGGATATGAGATTAGTTGGATGATTGTTGCTGGTAAGGAAAATTTAAGATATAATGTTTATTTAGAAAGTGCTGGAGGTGCTAGAAGACAATTACATACAGATGTTTTACCTAATGTTGGAGATTTTGATTCTGACTTTGTTGAAATTACAGATAGTATTGAATATACAAATCTTTGCTTTGATTTGAGAGGAGATGCAAGAAGAATAAGATGTTTCCCTGCTGGAAGTGGTAGTCAAGGAGGATTATTAGAAGAATTTGGATTTGGTGGAGGGATTAATGATAGAGATAAAGATAGATTACCTGATGAATGGGAAGTTAGATTTAATTGTGATTCAAGTAGGACTAAATTTAATACTCCTGAAGATGAAAGAGCTTGTAAAGAATTATTATCTAATAGTGTGGATAATAGATTAGACCCTGATAATGACAATACAGATGGTGATAATACTAATGATGGAAGTGAAGATCCGGATAATGACGGAATTAATAACTATCAAGAATATAGGACTAATGGCCATCCTAATGTTGCTTCTAGAACTGTAGATGGTAGCACTGTTCAGAGTAGTTGTAGGGCAGGATTTGATGATTTTGAAATTATTGGAGGGGATAATATTCCAAATATAAATTCTATATCTAAGAAATTTATTCCTGGTGAGACTTTAAGTGTTAGATTAAATAATGTTAATATTGGAGAAGGGAATACTGTTAGTGAAAGAGATATTAAAGTTAGAGTGGATGTTAAAGGACCAAGATTATTTTCACTTGATCAATTTGTAGATATCCCATTTAATCAAGCTTCTGTTAATAATAATCCTATTTGGAATATTCCTACTGGAAGAAATGCGCCTGATACTGAAGTTTATGAAGTAGTAGTTCAATTAGTTGTTCCTGGGAAATTTAACCTTAGAGAAGATGCATGTGTGGATTCGGGAGGAGTGTTAGCTGAAAAAACTAAGAAAATAATAATTTATAATCCAAATAGTGGTAGTTGTATAGATAGTGATGAAGGGGTTAAGTTTAATGTTGCTGGTGCTTGTGTAGATAATACAGGAGTAGTTAGAGGAGATTCTTGCAATGGAAATGATCAAGTAAATGATTTCTTCTGTAATGGAAATAATATTTGTACTGTTAGAACTGGTAGTTGTAGTGGAGGTAATGTATGTAGGAATGGCGCTTGTGTTTCAGTAGTTGCTCAAAGCGTAAGTAGTGTAAGTAGTTCTGATGGTGGGGATACAACTGATGCTTCTATTTTAGATCAACAATTGGCAGCTGAGGATGAGATTGTGGTAGAGGAAATAGAACCTCTTCTTTTTGAATCGGAATTAGGAGACACTTTGTTAGTAGAACCAAGAGAATTGAGTGGTCTTTTAGATTTGTCTTCTTCTGATTTTGTATCTTCTGCTGTGTCTGATAGAGAAGTTGCAGAAATGGAAATTACAACATATCTTAGTTGTCCTACACAAGATATTGTTTTCTTTTTAACAAAAGAAAGATCTGAGTCTGTTATGGACTTTATTGGTTTTAGGTGGAGAGGTGATGCTTGGTATATGAGTGTTTTGTATTTAAACGACCGAGGAGAAGCTCTAGCATGCAATTCTAGAACTTCATTCGGAGGTTTAGTTAGCGAAGAAGCACATATTAGAGCAAGAGAGCTATGTTCATGTGGAGAACCGAGATAATGGAGCTTTTTAAGAAGAGTTTTAGTTTGTTAATTAATAATAAACAAAAAGTTTTTACTAGTGTAGGTGTTGATTTTATATTTTATATTTTAGTTTTGTTATCTGGATTTTATTTTTTTAATAAATTTTCTGAAAAGTTTGAAATAATAAATAATAATATTAGTAGTGTTGTTTTGGCTGATGAAGAACTTTCACAAGGAGCTTTACTTAAATTAAATGCTGTCTCTACTGCTTTGACAGATATGTTGTTAATTGTTATTGGTTATTTTATTTTAGTTTTAATTTTATGGGGGATCTTTAATGGTGCTGTTTGGTTAATATGTAAAAATATTATTAAAAATAAGAAACCTTTTGATGGTTTTGATATAACTTTTTTATCAAGATATTATATATTAAGTTTATTTTGGTTTTTGATAACTGGAATTCTTTTCTTTTCTTTTTATAATTATAATTCTTATGTTTTATCTTTGGGAAATATTGGAATTTTAATTGTTAATTTACCAATTTTATTAATATTATATTTTGGAACTATTTCTTTTTCTTTGTTTTTTGTAAATGGAAAAACTATTAAATCTTTTACGAATTGTTTTAAATTAGGATTAAGTAAAGTTTCTTTTTTAATTGCTTTTGTTTTATTTATTTTAATATTTTATTTTTCTGAATTTATTTTATTATCTTTAGGGAAGTTAATAAATTCTAATGTTTTTTCTATTTTAGGTATTATTGCTTTCTTGTTAATTATGGTTTGGTTTAGAGTTTATTTATTATTACTTGTAGAAAAATATGCGGGAGACAGGATTTGAACCTGCGTAGGCACTAAGCCATCAGGTGTCTTACAGAAACGTCCTAAGCTTAGTCTTCTAAAATACAATTTTAGAATCTGACCCGTTTTCCGCTCCGGCACTCCCGCTTAATAGAAGAAGAGATGAAGGTAATTTAAAAAAGTTTTTATATCATATTCAATTACATAAACAATATGGGTGCTTTAACAGAGATATTGGAGTTGTTAATAGGTTTTATTGTTCTTCCTAGGATTGTTCTTTTTGGTTGGATACTATTTGCTGCTTATTTTAATTTAAGCAGTCTTCTAATAACTCTTGTAGCCCAAATTTTGATTCTTTTTGTCCTTGCACGTCTTTTCTTTAATTTTAGAAGACTTATTGCTTATGGATTGATAATTGCAGGATTGGGGAGTGTAGTAGATTTTTTAATTAGTCTCCTTGGATTTAGTTTAGTTTAATTATTTTCTTTTAGAGTATTAAAGTATATACTAGAAAATATATATTACATTCAAATGACATACTTGCCAAGGGTGCGTGAGGCTTATAAACAAAAACCCTTTATAATTATTGTGTTATGGACCAAATTATGGAGATATCAAGGGGAGATTTTTGGAAATATGAGAAGCCTCTATTTATTTTAAAAAAGAGGATTTGGGGAGGTGGTTACTTTTACTTTCCTAGAAAACTTGCTAGAGAATTACGTTTGGATCGAGATTGTGTGCTGTTATTTAGGATAGCTTCTGCTAAATCTTTATTTTGCTTGAGTAAAATTTCTGAAGTAAGAAAAGATTATGTTTTAAAGATAAGTTCTGATATTCTTAAAAACTTGAGAATTAAAACATCTAGTTTGCTTAAATTAGAGTTCTTACAAATTAAGAAAAGAGGTGATAAACCAAAACTTCACATTATGAAGAATCATATTGATGTTATTAGGTATATTCCAGGAGGTAATGAATTTGTTTGTTTTAAAAGACCAGGGAATTGGGTTACTGTTTATTATCTAAAAGGAAGGAGTTCTTCTAATTTGACAATAAGAAGATTTGTTAAATTAAATCAGATATTTCTTTGGAATATTGGTTTTTATTTGGCAGAAGGTGAAAAAGCTACGAATTATAGATTTGGATCATCTAATGCTGAAATAGATTTAATTAAATTGTTTAGAGATTGTGGAGAGAAATGTTTTGGTTTAAGTAGAAATGATTGGTATGCAGAACTGAGATTAAAGTATGGTAATGAAGTAGCTGTTAAACACTGGATTGATAATCTTGGTCTAAATAAAGATAAAGTTAATGTTAGAATTGTTAAAAATAAACCTCCTGAAACTGAATTTGGAAATTTATCTTTGGTTTTTTATAATAGGATTTTAGGGGAAATTAACAAAAATATTATTTATGATTTAAAATTTATAAGGAATTTGAGTAGAGTGGAGAAATTGTACATTCTTCGTGGACTTGAAGCTGGAGATGGTACCGTACTAAAAAATGGTTGCTTAGAAATGGGTATAACCTGTCAGAAAAAAGAAATGGAGATTGTGAAGTATTTACTTTCTTCTGTTTGTTCTAAAGATCCATTTATAAGAGAATATTGGACTTGTGATAAGGTTTGGTTTGTTTTCCATAGAGGTATTGAAATGGCTAAAGAATACATCTTAGATGGACATTTTTTGGAGCATACTAACAGACGGAAAAGACTATTAAATTTGTATAAATATTATAAATTTAAGGAACTTTTTTGTTTATGTTTGTTATTGAATAGAAAAAATACTGTCTGGGATTTAACTAAAAATATGGACCTTACATATCCTGCAATAAATGTAAGATTGAAAAATTTAACAAAAGATGGTTTTATAATTAACAAGAAAGATAAACTCTTTAAAAATAATAGGTCCTATGATATTAGAAGGTTTTATTTAACTAATAAAGGAAAAGAGTATCTTAATCATTTTCTTTAAATTATTTCTTTTTAGAAGTATTTCTCTTGTTCCATTTGTACTTTCTAAGTTTAGACGATTTCCCATAACCGCATGAACTGCATCTTTTTTTTCTGATATGATAGGATCGCTCCCCACACCTATGGCATCGCAAATGAGTTTTCTTTCCTGATTTTTTACCCATAGAGGGTGTTCCTTTGGTCATTTTATTCTGATGGAGATATTAGAATTATTGTGTCTCCTCTTATGAATAGGGTTCCAAGTTTTCGTACCATTTGTCCATCACTATGTTCTTCTGCGTCTTCTAGGACAGTATTTATATGTACGTCAAAAGCTTTTAGTTTTCCAATTATTTGTTTTCCGTTCTTAAGTTCTAAGATTACTTTTTTGTCTCTTGCACTATTTAATGTGTCTAAAGGTCTTAATGCTTCCATATTTTTAGCCCCCTTGATATAGATTCTTAAAAAACAAAAGTATATAAATGTTTTTTTTATCATAATAAATATAAAATGTCAATATCACAATATAGACCAAAAAGGAAAGTTACTGGTGGAATTTATATTAACTTTAGAAAGAAAAGAAAATTTGAGTTAGGTAGTGAAGCGAATAATACTAGAGTTGGTGGATTAAAGAAGAAAAGTATTAGAGTTTTAGGTGGAAATAGGAAAAGTTTTTTGTTAACATCTGATATTGCTAATGTTTTTGATGGAAAAAAGTATAGTAAATCTAAAATAAAGGCAGTTTTAGAAAATAGTGCTAATAGACATTTTGTAAGAAGAAATATTATTACAAAAGGGGCTATTATTGACACAGAATTGGGGAAAGCTAAGGTTGTTTCAAGGCCTGGGCAAGAAAGTGTCATAAATGCAGTATTATTAAAGAAAGAGTAATTCTATTTGCATACGAAGTCAAGGTTTAAAATATAAGCTTTTAGAAACCTTTATATACTAGTATATTCGAAGATTTATAAAGCTTATGTTGGGGGTAAGTCTTATGGCAGCAAATGTTAAAAAATGTCCAGAGTGTAGTGGCATAAATCTAATTTTGAATAAGGATAGAGGAGAAATTATTTGTAAAGACTGTGGACTAGTAGTTGAAGAGAAAATGGTCGATTTTGGTCAAGAATGGAGAGAATTTGACAGTGATCAAGCTGCTTCTAGAAGAAGAACTGGAGCTCCTATGACTTATACTAAATATGATAGAGGTTTAGGTACTGATGTGGGTAGAAAATCAGATATTTACCAATTAGGTGGAAAAGATAGAAATAGATTTTTTAGATTAAGAAAATGGCAATATAGGATTAGTACTGCTATTGAGAGAAATTTAAAGTTAGCTTTAGCTGAGTTGAAGAGAGTTAGTAGTTATTTAAAATTAACAAAGGCTGTTGAAGAAGAAAGTGCTAGAATTTATACTTTAGCTGTTCAAAGAGGGTTAGTTAGGGGTAGATCAATGGAAAGTGTTGTTTCTGGTGCGCTTTACGCTGCATGTAGAAGACATGAAGTGCCTAGAACTTTAGATGAATTATCAGAGGCAAGTGGAATAGATAAGAAAGAAATTGGAAGAACTTATAGATTTGTTACAAGAGAATTAGGAATTAGAATATTACCAAGTAATCCTGTTGATTATATTGCTAGATTTGCAACTTCTTTAAAATTAAGTGCTGATACACAAACTAAAGCTGTTGAAATTTTAGAAAAAGCACAGAATAGTGAATTGACAAGTGGTAGAGGTCCTACTGGGATTGCTGCTGCTAGTTTATATGTTGCTGCTTTGATTAATAATGAGAAAAGAACTCAAAGAGAAGTAGCTGATGTTGCTGGTGTTACAGAAGTAACTATAAGAAATAGATATAAAGAGCTAATTAAAAAATTAAAGTTAGACGATAAGGTTAAGAAAAAAAGAAGATAGGATGAGTATTTATCAATTAGAAAGAGATTTGGCTGAATTTATTTTACCTCCTAAAGTGGAAGATTTAGATTTTGAGGAAGTTGCATCTTATAGTGATGAGTTATTTGAAGCATTACAAAGAGGATGGATTGGTTTGAAGAAATTTTATGAGGATAAAAGAAATTTGTATGGAGATGAAACTATAATGAGATTAGATGGTTTTAGTAATGATGATTGGGGTTTGTATAAAATGCTTTTAACTCCAGAAATAACAGAAGATCTTATTTTACCTTAGATTTTAATTTCCATTAAGTCTTTAGCTGCTTTTGTGTTTTTGAAAACTTTTTTTGCTTCGTTTTCTAATTCTTTCACATCTCTATATCTTTGAGAAAAATGTGTTAATATTAATTGTTTAACTTTTGCTTTTTTTGCTATTTTAGCTGTTAATTCTGTTGTTAAGTGTTTTCTTTTTCTAACTAAATCCTTTAATTCTTTTTTCCATGTACATTCAGTTATTAGTAAATCTGAGTTTTTTGCAATAATTTCTGCGTTTTTACAAGGAGCAGTGTCCATGATAATTGTTACTTTTTTACCCTTTCCTGGTATGGTTGCTTTTTTTGCTAAAATTTTATGTCCTTTGTAAGTTATATTTTTTCCTTGTTGTAACTTCCCTAAAATTGGATGTTGTTTTAAGTTAAATTTTTTTAAATAATCTAAATTTATTTTTATTTTATCATTTTCTATTAAAGAATAGGCTAAACATGGTACAATATGGTCTAAAGTAATAGCTTCTAAATTAAATGATTTTCCTTTGTAGAATATTCCTGAAGATATTTCTTTTACTTTGAATTTTATAGTTTTCTGTACTGCGATGCCGGAAAGCATGTTTTTTAGGTATTTTTTAGTGCCTTTTGGGCCGTAAATTTCTAATGTTTTCCTATAATCATTAGCTCTTAGATTTTGTAGTAAACCAGGAATGCCTAAAGTATGATCTCCATGCCAATGAGAAATTAATAATTTAGTTGTTTTACTTGGAGAAATGTTGGCTAATCTAAATTGTCTTTGAGTTCCTTCTCCACAATCTATTAAAATCCCTTCACCCTCATATTGTAAAAATATAGATGAATGGTTTCTAGTTTTCGTTGGAATCATCGAAGATGTTCCCAAAAATGTAATTTTCATAATATATATTAAATTGATAAGATTTTTAAATACTTTTGTTTAGTTATTGGATATGGTTAAAAAGAAAGAAGATATTATTGAACTTAAGAAGAAGATAGTTGGAGTGCTAGAAAAAGAGAGGGTTGTTGGAGATGTAAGTAATGAAAGTACTTTAATTTATGATAAAAGTAGATTTGGAGAGAGAGTTGGAGAGAAATTTCAGTATTCTTTAGTTGAAGGTTTGTTTTTATTAGATACTAAAAGAATGAATATTAAAGATGGAAGGGGTAAAAAGGTTAAATTTGATGATTTTTTAAAAAAAGCTAGGAGATTTGATAAGAATTTTTGGGTTAAATACTGTGTTTTTAAAGATATGAGAAGTAGGGGTTATGTTGTTAAAACTGCTTTGAAGTTTGGAGCTGAATTTAGGGTTTATGGAAGGGGTATTAAACCTGGAGATGATCATGCTAAGTGGATTGTTTATCCTGTTCATGAATCTAATACAACTACTTGGTCTGAATTTGCTGCTAAAAATAGAGTAGCTCATAGTACTAGGAAAAGATTGCTCGTTGGTGTGGTTGATGATGAAGCAGAAGTATCTTATTGGGAGATATCTTGGATAAGGCCCTGATTGACACTCCAGATAATTTTATTTTTGTATCCATTTTTTTGGATTATTCCTTCTTTTTCTAATTTGTTTAGATGTCTTATGGCTCCTCCATGTGTGAAAAGTAAACTATTAGCTATCTCTAACGTTTTTGAAGGTTTGTCCTTTAATATCTTTAAAATTTCTTTCTTTAATAAAATAGGATTTCTTGTTCTTTCTTTTCTATTCCTAATTTTTATTTTGTACTCCATACTTAATTTTTTATGAGGACATTCAATAGGAATTGTATTGTGGAAATTTTCAAGACTTCTAGATGAAAGTGGTAGTGAGACTTTATCCTTTTTGTATCCATATTTGAAAATAACAATCTTATTAGTTTTAATATCTAAGTTTTCTAATAATTCTTTAACTTGTTTAATTAAATTTAAATTATGAATTGTTAGGTTTGGTTCTTTAGAAAAAGATCCGTCATCATCGAACAAAGCTCCAGTAAATGACGATTTACATTCTTTTGAGGATGAAAATATTAATTTTGGGATTCTATTTGGGTGCGTAATCTGAAAATCAAATAAATGTTGAATTATGTCTGAAATTGCTTTTGGAAATTCAATAATTGATGTGGTTTTCGTTTTTATTTCTCTAGTTCTAAAGTTGCCGAAAAGAGATAATTTTTCTATGAATTTTTCCCTTAGAGTTTTATCAGAATTCGCATAATATGGAGGATGACTTTTTGCTTGACAGCCGTCTGCAATCATATGACCAATTATGGAATATAGCTTTGGAGTTTCTTTTAATGGCAGTTTTAGTTTTTTAATTTCCAAACCTGCTCTTACGCTAATTGCTAAAATATTCTTTTCTAGTTTGAACTTATTTTTGGAATCTATAATTTTTTTTAATAATTTTAATGGAATCGATTGAGAGTATTTAATCTTGTATTTTATACTAAATCCTCTTTCATAGTTTAGCAACGTTCTCAAATTAATATTTAGATATTTGGCAGTTTTTCTTTTGCTACCAAATTTTTCATATAATTGATTAAATAATTTCTTTCTAAAGTTATCTTTTATCTTAACATATATTGTTTCTGGAAAATCTAAAATATCCCACTCCTTCAGTTTTCTTGACATTTAGTAATAATTAAGGATTTTTTCTTTATAAACTTCACGGGGGCATGACAAGTGTGTCAAGTATGTCAAGTGAAAGTAGCCTGGATTAGACCTTGATTTCTATATTCTAACATAATAATATTTTTAAAAAAAGTAGTATAATTTTAATATATGGTGGATGTTGATCGTAGAGATAAAATATTAGAGTTTGTAAGAAAAGAAGGAGCTGTTTTACCTATTAAGATTTCTAAAGAATTTAATATAGATACTATGTTTTCAGGCGCGATGTTATCAGAGCTTGTTAATAGTGGTAAAATTAAAGTTACTGAGCATTTAAAGGTTGGAGGAACTCCTGTTTATTATGTTGAAGGTATGGAAGCTAAATTAGAGGATTATACTAAATTTCTTAATGAGAAGGATATTAGGACTATTGCTTTTTTGAAAGATAAAGGGATAGTTGAAGATAAAGGGTTAAGTCCTTTGCAGAGAGTTTCTTATAGGATTGTTAAAGATTTTGCTAAGAGTATTGTGTTAAAAAGAGATGATGGGAGTAAAGAGGTTTTTTGGAGATATTTTTTAGTTGATGAGGAAGCTGCTAAAGAAAAAATATTAGATTTGATTAATAATAAAAAGGAAGATGTTAAGGTTAAAGTTGAGAAACAGGCATCTTTAGAAGAACCTGCTTTAGAAGAGGAAGTTCACGAAGAAAAAGAGCTTCCTGAGGAAAAACCTTTAGAGGAGCCTTTACAAAGAGAGGTCCCTGAGAGAATTGAGGTTAAGAAAAAACCTATTGGAGATGTTGTTAAAGAATTTTTTAGAGTTAATGGTATTACTGTTTGGGAAGAGAAGGTTATAAGGAAAGGAAAAGATGTTAATTACCTTGTAAGTTTTGATTCTAGAGTTGGGAAAGTTAGGTATTTTGCTAAATATAGAGATAAGAAAAGAATAAGTGAAGGAGATGTGAGTTTGGCTTATAATGAAGCTGGTAAATTGCCTTTATTGTTTCTAAGTAAAGGAGAGTTAACTAAACCTGCTAAGAGAATTATAGAAGAAGAATTTAAAGGTGTGATATTTAAGAGATTAAGTAGATGATAAAAATAATTGATTGTGGAAGCCAATTAACTCAGAATATTGCTAGGAGAGTTAGAGAGTTGGGTGTTTTTACAGAGATTGTTCCTTTTAATACATCTTATGAAAATGTTGTTGAGCAAGATACAGATGGACTTATAATTTCTGGAGGTCAATTTAGTGTACATGATGATACTGCACCTATGTATACAAAAAAATTCTTAGAAGCTAGTATTCCCATACTTGGAATTTGTTATGGGCTTCAATCAATTTCTCATTTATTAGGTGGGAAAGTGATATCTACAAAAAATAGAGAATATGGAGAGACAAAGATTAAGATATTAAAGAAAAATCTTCTATTTAAAGATATTAATTCTGAAGAATTTACTGTATGGATGAGTCATGGAGATATATTAGAAGAAGTTCCTTCTGGTTTTGAGGTTCTTGCAAAATCATGGAATAATCATATAGCCTCAATACAAAGAGATAATATTTATGCTGTACAGTTTCATCCTGAAGTTGACCACACTGAACATGGAAGAAAGATACTTGATAATTTTTTAGAAATTTGTAAGTCAAAAAGGACTTGGGATCCTGAAAAAGAGTATAATTTTATTCTTAATAAAACTAGAGAAAAAATAGAAGGGAAAATTGGTGTTGGTGGTATAAGTGGAGGTGTTGATTCAACAACAGTATCTGTTCTACTTGATAGAATAGCTGGAGAAAATTATCATCCAATTTTTATTGATAATGGGTTATTAAGATTGAATGAGATAAATGAAGTAAAAAATAATCTTAGTTCTCTCGGCCTTAGAGTGCATTATGTTGATGCTAGTGAGAGATTTCTTTTAAAATTAAAGGGAGTTATTGATTCGGACGAAAAGAGGAAGATTATTGGTCATGAATTTATTAGAGTATTTGAGGAGGAAGCTAGGAAAATTCCAGGAGCTTCTTATTTAGTTCAAGGGACGCTTTATCCTGATGTTATTGAAAGTGTACCAATTTATAGTGCTTCTTCTATGATAAAAAGACATCATAATGTTGAGGATTGCCCAAAGATATGAATTTAGAAGTTGTTGAACCATTTAAGCATATGTTTAAGGATGAGGTGAGAAAGATAGCTGAAAATAAACTTAATATGTCTAGAGCTGTTGTTTGGAGACATCCCTTTCCTGGACCGGGATTGGCTATACGTATTAAGGGAGAAGTAGATAAAGAAAAATTAGAGATTGTGAGACAAGCTGATGCTATTTTTCTTGATGAACTTAAAAGAAGAGGGTTATATTATGATATTAGCCAAGCATTTGTGGGATTAAATGATGTTCAATCAGTTGGAGTTATGGGAGATGAAGGTACTTATGAAGGAGAGATTAGATTGAGAGCAGTTGTTACAAAGGATTTTATGACTTCTGATATATATCATTTTAAATGGGAGGATTTACAAGCAATTTCTAATAGAATTGTAAATGAAGTTAGGGGTGTTAATCGTGTTTTTTATGATACAACTCAAAAACCTCCGGGAACGATAGAATGGGAATAGTAAGGTTTAAATATTGGGATTTTTGAAGATTAATTATGGGAAGAATTAAAACTACTTTAGTTAAAAGAAGTGCAGAGAACTTCTTAGATAAACATCCAGATTTGTTTAAGACTTCATTTAAAGAAAATAAAGTTAAATTAGCTGGAGTTGGAGAGATAAAATCTAAAAAATTAAGAAATAAGATTGCTGGATATTTAACTAGACTTACTAAACAACAAGAAAAAGCTTAATTTTTACCCGACATACTCGCCATACCCTCGTGAGACTTATAAATGAATAATTCTTTGTTTATTATATGTATTGTTTGACTGATTCTCAAAAAGTAGATTTGGCTTATTTAATTGGGGCTGTTATTGGTGATGGATCTTATATGAACACTAAGAGTGGAAAAAGACGAAATATTAGATTTTCTTTCGGTTCTTCTGATAGGGAGTTTGTCGTTATTATAAAGGACATTATTAGAGACATTTTTTCCCTTGAATTAAACATATGTGTTGAAAGATTATCTCTAAAAAATAATGCATGGAGAGACCATTATAAAATAAGGAGTAGAATATTGCACAGACATCTTAAAAAATATCTTCCTGATAAGAATAAAATACCTAGTTTTGTCTATAATTCAAACCACTTTATTAAAAGTAGTTTTATTTCTGGATTTTTTGATGCTGAAGGAGGAATTTGTGTTAGTACTATAAAATCCAGAAATGTTTTAGATAGGAGATTGTATTGTCATAATTTCAATATTGATTTATTGAATGAAATTAAAGGATACTTATCTGAATTAGATATTGATTGTTTTATACAGAATAGTAAGAGAGCTTATGCTTTAAATATTTGGGGTTATAAAAATTTGGTTAATTTTAAAAATAAAATTGACTTTAGAATTTATAGAAAGAGATTTAAACTATTAGGTGCTATAAATAGTTATAAATTTGTTCACAAAAAATACAGACATTTGAAAGTTGATGTTCAAAACTTAGGAGGGATTTAAAATGAGCGACGATATAGAAAAAGAGTCAGTAAAGATAACAGATACAAAAAATAGTGATAACCATACTGTGTTTGTAGGCCCCAAACCTTTTAACAGAATTTAGCGAAATGCTATTTCTGGAAGAGTGAATTATGTTACAGGGGTCGTGATGCAGTTTACAACACAAGGTGCTAATGAAGTTGTTGTTAAAGCTAGGGGTAGATTTATTTCTAGAGCTGTAGATATTGTTGAGGTTGCCACTAAGAGATTTTTAGAGGGACAAATAGAAATAGCTAAAGATGGAATTAATATTGGAAGTGAGGAATTTGAAAATAAAGAAGGAAAACAAGTTAGAGTGAGTTTTATAGAATTAAGTCTTATCAAACGATAATTTTATTCCTTTTTCAATATTTAATAACTTTTAAATAGAATTTAATTCTAAACTATAGCTAAAAAGAGGTAAAATGGTAAGTGGATTTGAAGCTTCGATACAGTCTAATTTATTTTTTAATATTGGATTAGTGCTAGTTGTTGCTACTATTGTAGGTTATTTGGCTAGATTGATTAGACAACCATTGATTCCTGCTTATATTTTAGCTGGTATTTTAATTGGTCCTTTTGGTTTAGGATTGATAAAAGAAAGTGAAATTATAATTGCTTTAAGTGAAATTGGTATTGCGTTTCTGTTATTTATTGTTGGCTTGGAGATAGATTTAAAGAAATTAAAGGAAGTTGGATTAGTTAGTACTCTTGGAGGAACTATACAAGTAGCTTCTGTATTTTTTATTGGTTTTTTGGCAGCAATGGCTTTTGGATTTGTGAGGGTTGAGGCTATTTACTTAGGGTTTGTTCTAGCTTTTTCTAGTACCATGATTGTGATTAAGTTGTTGAGTGATAAGAGTGAGATGAACACTTTACATGGGAAAATTATTTTGGGGATATTGTTGATGCAAGACATTATTGTTATTTTTGTTTTAATTTTATTGCAATCCTTGGGTAGCTTAAATTTATCTTTGTTATTGTGGGCGTTTTTGAAAGGCGCGATATTATTAGCTTTTGCAGTTCTTTTGAGTCAGTTTGTGTTACCTTTTATATTTAGATTTAGTGCTAGAACCCAAGAGTTGTTGTTTTTAAGTTCAATTTCTGTTTGTTTTGTATTTTCTTTAGTAGCTTTTAGTTTTGGCTTTTCAATTGTTATAGGAGCTTTTTTAGCAGGGTTGGCTTTAGCTTCTTTACCTTATCACTTTGATATAGCTGGAAAGATTATTCCTTTAAGAGATTTTTTCGCTACTTTATTTTTTGTTAGTTTAGGAATGGAGTTAGTGTTTGATTCTTTTAATGGATTGTTAGGGCCTTTGATTGTATTTTTGGGAATTATAATTTTGTTAAAGCCTTTGATTTTTATGATAATTACAAGTGTGTTTGGGTATAAGAAAAGAACCGCGTTTTTTACTTCAATTTCATTAGCTCAAATAAGTGAGTTTTCTTTAGTTTTAGTTGCTTTAGGTTTGAACTTAGGACATGTTTCTAATCAAATTTTTACTTTAACTGTGTTGTTGGCTATTATAACAATTGCTTTGACGTCTTATTTCATTAAATATGATAGAAATTTATATGGAATGTTCTCAAAAAAATTGAATGTTTTTGAAAGATTAGCTTTGAAAAATTCTGAGTTAGAACATTTACCTTATCATGAAAGAAAAGACATTATTATTTTTGGAGCTCATAGAATGGGAAGAATATTTATTGATACTTTAAATAAAGTTAAAAGTAATTTTGTTGTTGTTGATTTTGACCCTCAAATTATTAGAAATTTAATTAATAAAAAAATACCTTGTGTTTATGGTGATGTTGCAAATACTGAAGTTCTTAAAAGATTAAACTTGAATTCTGCTAAAATGGTTATAAGTACTATTCCTAATGATGAAGATAATATATTTTTAATTAAACATATTAAGAAAACGAATCCTGGTGCTATTCTTATAGTTACTTCTAGTCATGCAGGTAGTGCTTTGCATTTATATGATATTGGTGCTGATTATGTTATTGTACCTCATTTATTGAGTGGAGAGATTGTTTCTCATAATTTGGTTGAATTAATTGAGAAGAAGAAAGATGTTGAGGAAATGAAAGTTAGGCATATTAAACATTTAAAGAGTAATAAATAAATTTTACCCGACATAGTCGACATTGGTGCGTAAGGTATTTATAAAAGAAAGACGTAATTTAGTGTATGAAAATTGATTTAATGAAGTATATTCCAAATAAAATCATTCCAAAACAAGGAAACTTGAAAGAATTCTCTATAAGTGAGCATAATAGTAATTTGTTGTTGTTTTATAAAGGTTGTAGAAAGAAAATATTATTACCTAGGTTTGTTAATTTAAGTGAGGAGGATTTTGTTGCAATTGGTCTTTATCTAGCAGAAGGTCAAAAGTATGTTAATCTTGATAAGAAGTATCATCACTCTGGTGAGATAGATTTTTCTAATAGTGAGTTAATTTCTTTAGAACTGTTTTGTAAATTTATAAAAAAATTAAATATATCTTCTAAGGAGTTTAGATGGGAAATTGTTTTAAATGTAAAAAGGAAATTTATAGATAAATCTTTGTTATTGAATTATTGGGTAGAAAATCTAAACTTAGATTTTGAGAAAAGACGTCCTAAGAGTGTACGTTATAGCGGATCTTTATTTACAAATCCAAAAACTGTTAGTTAGTGATTATGGATGTATTCATTTGAAATATAGTTCTGTAATCTTTCGTAATTTTTTCTTGAATTTTGTATTTGAAATTTTTAATGATTTTTTGAAAATTAAGCATAAAAATATACTAGGATTAATTCTGAAAGGTTATTTTGCAGGAGATGGAAATGTAACTTTTAATTTAAAGCCTAGAAGAAAGGCTGTTTATTTTTGCTCTAATGATATTAAATTATTTTCTATGCTAAAAGAAGCCCTTAAGACAATAGGAGTAAGCTCTATTAAAGAAACTTATCCTGAATATACTAGAACTCACACTAAGAGTTTAGTTTTTTATAATTTTAAGGATTTTCAGTTGTTGGATGATTATGCTATTGCAGATACTGTTCCTTACAAAAGGAAGAAGTTTGAAAAACTTTTAAAGAGTTATAAATTATTGCCTCGAGCCGGATTTGAACCGGCGATCACTAGCTCATGAAACTAGGGTTCTGCCAGACTAAACTATCGAGGCTTTAGTGAAGAGTGCTTTATTTGATTTTTAAGGGTTTTGGTTAAGTTTAAATAGGTTATTTTTTTAAGAAAAACTATGGAAAATAAGAAATTAGGATTAATATTATTAGGAATTGGAGTGTTATTTTTAGTTAGTTTGATTATATTTAAATTACAAATTAATAGTTTAGTTCATATTGTCATGGATCAAAGTGGGGGTAATTGTTTTATAGATGGAGAAACTTGCATTCATGAACAAAGTCAATTCCCAATCTATGTAGGGATAATTGTGGTTGTTGTTGCATTTTCATTAGGAGGATATTTATTATTCTTTGATAAATCTCAAAAATACGTTAAGGAGATGCAAGAAAAATTAGTAGATAGATTGGAAGAGACTAAAAAAGAGAAAGATAGTGATGAAAATTTTGAGTTTTTATTAAAGGGGTTAGATGAAGCTGAGAAGAGGGTTGTTAAAGCTGTTAAAGAACAAGATGGAATAACCCAAGCTACATTAAGGATTAGGGTAGATATGTCTAAAGCTAAGTTAAGTGCTGTTTTAAGTGAATTGGATAAAAAAAATCTAATTAAAAAAGTTTCTCATAAAAAAACTAATAAAATTTTCTTAAAAACTGCTCTATGAACGTTCTAGAGTTAAAATTTTGGTGTTATGAACGATAAAGAATGTATTGTTTTTGGGGTTAAATATAAGGATGGATGTTTCTTTTGAAAGCTTGTGAAATTAAATGGATAATGATGAAACTCAAGAAAAACAAATTTTGAGTAAATTATCTACAATACTGGTGGTTGTTGCTTTTGTTTTGATGGTGTTTAACCAATTTCAATTAATGGGGTTAAATTCTGAATTAGGATCTACCCCAACTGGTTTATCCATTGTATCTACTTCTGTTATACCCACAGGAACACCTAAAATTTATGGTAAGGAATTGGGAATTAGTTATGATAATGTAAACCCTAATGATCCACAATCAGCTGATGCTACTATAAAAGCTATGAGTAGTTTAGATAGGACTTTAACTTTGACTGGAGATGATTTAAGTAGATATATTAAAATTGTTAGTGAGATAAGCTGTGAGTATTGTTGTGGAGCTAAATCTATTATTTTTGACGATGGTAGGCCTGCTTGTGGATGTGCACATAGTTATGCGATGAGAGGATTAGCTAAATATTTAATTTTAAACCACGAGAATGAATTTAGTGATGATGAAATCTTAACTGAGTTAGCCAAATGGAAGACTTTGTATTTTCCAGGACAGATGCAAGCTAAAGCGGATGTTATGAAATCAAAAGGTGTTGAATTTAGTTATATTAACTTAGGGAGTAATAAGTACAGAAATATCGAGAAAGGGGCTACATCTAGTAGTGGAATGGTTGGGGGGTGTTAAAATGGATAAAGAAATAATTTTGGTTTTGATGTTGGTTGGATTGGTAGTTTTAGGAGGAGTGCAGGCGGTTCAGATAAATGATCTAAAAGATAATCTTAATGATGGAAATTTAATTACAGGAAATGCTGTTAATACCGAAACTACTCAATCTACATCGGTTCGTACAGTAACACAGCCTTCAATGGTTGGAGGTTGTTAGTATGAGAAAATTATTTTTTCTTTTACTTTTTAGTGTTGTTTTTTTAAGTGGTTGTTCTGTAAATAAAAATGTTATAAATAATTTAGATGTTGAGAATTTTGCAAAATTGATTGAGAAAGATGATGTTTTTTTATTGGATGTGCGCATGCCTGAAGAAACACATATAATGGGGACAGATGATACTATTGCATTTGATAAATTAATGGAAAATGTTGATAGATTACCCAAAGATAAAAATCAACCTATTGCAGTTTATTGTAGAAGCGGTGTTAGAAGCGCTAAGGCTTCAGAAACTTTGAAAAAAATGGGATATTCTAATATTTATAATTTACTTGGAGGGAAAAACGCTTGGGACTTAGAAGAAAATAAAATTACTATTTTTAAACCTGCAAGTTGTGGATGTTGTGTTGGTTGGACTGCAGAAGTTAAAAATAAAAAATTTAATGTTGAAACAAAAATTACTCAAAATATGGAACCTATAAAACAAAAATATGGAATTCCTAGAAACATGTGGAGTTGTCATACTGCTTCTGTTGGAGATTATTTTATTGAAGGTCATGTACCTATAGAAGCCGTTAATAAATTGTTAAAAGAGAAGCCAGATATAAAAGGAATAGCTTTACCTAATATGCCTGCAGGATCCCCAGGAATGCCTGGTGTTAAATCTGGACCATTTAGAGTATATTCTATTTTAGATGATGGAAGTAGTGAAATTTTTATGGAGGTTTAAAATGATAAGGAAAAAAACTTGGTTTGGTATTAATTTAATTGTTTTATTGGGGTTTTTGATAGCATTTGTTACAAGCTCAACTGGAACATCTTTTGAACATATGGATATGGATGAAAAAAGAGATACTTTTATTTCCCTTAAAGAAGATATTCAACAAGATTTAATGCCCAAACATGGATATAGATGTTGCTTAGTCAAACCTTGCACTTATTGTATTGAAAAAACTCCAGGACATGGCGAAGGTGCTGTATGTGATTGTTTGAGTGATGTTGTTAATGGAGTCCATCCATGTGGAGAATGTATTGGTGAAATTCTAGAAGGTCATGGTAATCCCTACCTTAAAGAATATTTTGCAGAAGCTATAGCTGAAAAGACTGGCCAAAAGAAAGCTTTAAAAAAGATAATCTCTAAAAAATATGATGTAGCTGAGGATGATCAAAAATGAAAATTAAAGAAATTATTTTGGTTGCTGTAATTGTTGGAATATTGTCTAGTTTAATAACTGTTACATCTTTAAACTATTTAGAGAAAGATAATTTAATTAAAGATTTTTATCTTACTGAGACTAGTGTTCATGTAAGTCCACATCATATTAGGAAAGCTATGGATAAAGGAGATAGTAATTTTATTTTAGTAGATTTAAGGAGTGATGAAGAGTATGAGAGAGAACATATTGTTGGGGCTATAAATATTCCTGCTTATAGAGATCCCTATACTTCTGCTTATGGGGATGTTGAAAGAATTGTTGGAGAATTTTCTAAATTACCTAAAGATAAAGAAATAATTGTTTATTGTTATAGCACTCCTTGTATGACTGGAAGGAAAGTTGGAGGAATGCTTGCAGAAAATGGAATTTTTGTTAAACATTTAGGTGTCGGGTGGAATGAATGGAGATATTTTTGGACTATGTGGAATCATGAACATGAATGGAATATAACTAATGTTGAAGATTATGTTGTTAAAGGGAAAAATCCAGGAGTTCCAAAATTACAAGATTATGGTGGATGTAGTATTGAAGGGAAATTTGGCTGTTAAAATTAAAATTTGACTATATATAGAAAACTTTTTATATACTAATCTTTTGATTAGAAACAATAGGAGGGTTAAAACAATGGAAGAAAGTAATGAAGGAAACATAACTTTAAAAAAATCTAGTTTGTGGAAAGCTGGAACATTTGTATTTGGATTATTATTTGTGATATCTTTATTCACAGGAGGATTTGGTACAGGTGATGGTGGTGGTGTTACTGGTAATGGTGTTGCACAACCTTCTCCTAGTGTACCAAATATTCCTACTGGTGTAGGAACAGTAAGGGCCGAAGATATTGTTGATGATGATCCTTTTTTAGGAGATGAAAACGCACCTTTAACAATAGTTGAATTTAGTGATTTTCAATGTCCTTTTTGTAGCAGATTTAAAGATCAAACTTTAAGTCAGTTGAAATCTGAGTATATCGATACTGGAAAAGTTAAATTTGTTTATAGAGATTTCCCTTTGAGTAGTATTCATCCAATGGCACAAAAAGCTGCTGAAGCTACTGAATGTGCAGATGAACAAGGAAAATTCTGGGAATATCATGATTTGGTCTTTGATAGACAAAGTAGCTTGAGTATTGGAAACTTAAAAAGTTGGGCAGGAGAACTTGGATTGAATAGTGCAGAATTTGATGAATGTTTAGATTCTGGAGAACAAGCTGATGAAGTTGCTAATGATTTAAAAGCTGCAACTGCTGCAGGTGGAAGGGGTACTCCGTTTTTCATAGTTGGTAATCAACCTTTAAGTGGAGCACAACCATTTAGCGCATTCCAACAAGCGATTGAATCTCAACTTTAAATTTTTTTATTTTTTTTATTTTAAAGGATTTAACATGGCTTTTATACATAATATTGACCCTGCATTTTTAAGAATTGGACATTTTGAATTAAGATATTATGGGCTTGTTTGGGTTGCTGGATTTTTATTGGCTTATTATATTCTAAACAAATATAGAAAAAACGGTAAGCTGGATATTTCTGTTGAAAAATTAGAAAGTTTTATGTTGTATTTAATTTTAGGGGTGTTAATTGGAGCTAGATTATTTCATGTGTTATTTTCTGATCCTAGTTACTATTTTAGTAATCCTTCTAGAATACTTGCTTTTTGGGAAGGGGGAGTTGCTTTTCATGGAGGTTTAGTTGGAGCTGCTCTTGTTGTTTATTATTTTGTTAAGAAAAATAATTTAAGTTGGAAACAATTAGGAGATGCTATTGCAGTTCCTACTGTTTTAGCTTTAGCATTAGGAAGGATTGCTAACTTTATTAATGGAGAATTATGGGGCACTATTACTAATGTTTCTTGGTGTGTTAACTTTCCTGGAGTTAGCGGATGTAGACATCCTAGTCAGTTATATGAATCTATAGCTAATTTTTTTATATTTGGAGTCTTATTTTTTTGGAATAAGAAAGAGAATAAATCTGGATTTATCTTTTGGATGTTTATATTATTAATGGGGATTACTAGATTTTTAATTAGTTTTTTAAGAGAAGATGATAAGTGGTTGGGGTTGAGTGATGGACAGTATTTTAGTTTGATAATGATAATTATTGGAGGCTATGTTTTGTTTAAACATTATTTTAAGTATGAGTAAACCTTTTTTGATTTTAAGAATTGAACCTGGATTTGTGTTTTTTTGGTTTGGATAAGTTATTAAATCCTGATAATTAGTTTAATTTGTTTTTATAATTTTTTCTGCTAATTTCTTTAATTTTTCATTGTCTGCTTCTTTATAATCATGAGATGATATATATCCCTCATATTTTTCAAAATATTTGTTTATGTTTGATTTTATTGGTTTCCAGTCTTTCATTTTTGTACCATGCATTGGAAATAATTTAGCATGGACATGATCTACTCCGAATCCTTCAAAAATCATTCCTGTTCTTCCTACATCTTTTAATTTTGAGTCTAATAATTTTCCTACTTTTTTTGTTGCTAATACTAATTCTTTTAGAATTTCATCTGGGAGATCAAACGCATAACTGGGATAGTGTTTTTTTGGAATAACAACTGAAAACCCTTCTGTATTTGGAAATATTGTTAAGAATGCTAAGTGTTTGTCATCTTCGTAAATTTTATGAGATGGAATTTCATTATTTACTATTTTACAAAAAATACAATCATTCATTTTCTAACCATTTGGGTAAATCTTTTAATGATTTTAAAATATTGTTGTTGTTAAGATTATGTTTTAAGAAATCTGATTTTTTATAAGATCCTGTTAATACAGCTACAAAATTTAATCCAGCTTTTTTTGCTGCTATGTAATCATGTATTGAATCTCCAACATATAATATTTCTTCTTTCTTTAATTTTAGTTTTTTAAGAGGTTTGTTAAAAACTTTTGGATTTGGTTTATGATGGTTAACATCTTCTTTTGAATAGATAAATTTGAATAAATTTTTATTTAATTTAACATTCTTTAAATGAGGATACATTAATATTTTTGATTTAGAACTTAGTAAAGCTAGGGTGTAATTTTTATGTAATTCTTTTATTGTATTTACAGATCCTTTAATCGCTTTGAATTTTCTTTTCTTTATTTTTTTTAATGCTATAGTTTCAAACTTTTTTTTATTTGCTTTTGGCCAGAATGCTTTTATCATATTTTTTAATGGTGTTCCGAAATACCTTGCCATAGATGCTTTTGATTTGAATTTTAAATTTAATTCTTTTGCAGTTTTTTGGTAATTGGGAAGGACATGTTTGCTAAAATCTATTATTGTGTCATCAACATCAAAAATAATTGCTTTTATTATATTTATCACCTCTATGGACTGACTGGGAATCGAACCCAGGACCCAAGACTGCCAGCCTCGGATTTTACCACTAGACTATCAGCCCTTTGTTTATTTTACTTTTTTAAATTCTATTTCTTTATTTAATAATTTTGTTAGAATGTCTTTTAAATCTTTTATTTTTACTCTTATTTGTTGCATAGTTTCTCGTTCTCTTATTGTTACATCTTTGTTTTTTATTGAGTCATGGTCTACTGTAATCATAAAAGGACATCCTATTTCGTCTACACGTCTGTACATTCGGCCAATAGAACCGGTTTCATCATATGTTGTTGTAAAATTATGTCTTAAATCGTGGAAAATTTCTTTTGCTAATTTTGGAAGATTATCTTTTCTTATTAATGGGAATATTGCTATATCTATTGGGGATACTTTATATGGAAATGTGAACAAAGTTCTTTCTTTTTCTTCTTTGTAGAAATTGTCTAATAAAGCCCATAGATTTCTGTCTACACCAAATGATAATTCTAGAACATTAGGGATGAATTTTTTGTTGTCGATTGTTACTTCTAGCTTTGTTTTAGAACCTTTTTGATGTCCTCCTAAGTCATGTTCTCCCCTATAGTGTAAACCTGCTACTTCTTTCCAACCATTTAAAGTTTCTAAATTTAGTTCTATATCATAATGTATTTTATTGTAGAAAGCTTTTTCTTTTTCTGATAGTTTTCTGAATTTAAATTTTTCTTTAGGTATTTCTAATTCATTTAAATAAAATTGTTGTATTTTTGCCATATGATAAACATAAAATTTAGGTATTTCTAATTTTGAGTTGGCTTCTTTACATGTTACTTCTTTATCTATTTTTATTTTGTAATCTTTTATTTCATCCCAATCTTCTGCTTCATCAAATTTATCTGGGTTTATGAAAATTTGTAGTTCTGCTTGGGTAAATTCTCTTAATCTAAAAAAACCTTGTCTTGGAGATATTTCATTTCTAAATGCTTTTCCAATCACTGCTAAACCTAAAGGTAATTTTTCTCTTAAAGCTTGAAATTCTCTTTTAAAAGATAGATAAGGAGATTGGGCTGTTTCTGGACGTAAGTACATAATATCTTTTCCTGTTGAGCCAACTCTTAATTCAAACATCATATTAAAGAATTTTACTTGATTTAATTCTGAGTTACATTCTGGGCAATGAATATCTTCTTTTTTTATTATTTTATCTAATTCTATTTCATTAAAACCGCCTACTTCTCTTCCTGTTTTACCTTCTATTATTTCGTCTGCTTTGAACCTTAAATGACATTTTTTACATTCTACCAAAGGATCTTTAAAATTTTCTAGATGACCTGAGGATTCAAAAACTTCTTTAGATAAAATATTAACATCATCTATTTCGTAATAATTTGGAGATAGAGATAAGAAAAAAGACCTCCATAAATTTTCAAATTTTTGTTTTAGTAAAGTTCCTAGATGACCATAAGTCCAGAATCCTGATTTAACTGCGTAAATTTCTCCTGATGGGTAAAAGAAACCTCTTTTAGTTGCTATGTTTGTTATTTTTTCTGCTTTATCTGCCATGTTTATTTTAAAGAAAGGAGTGTTTATAATATTTTCTTATAGTTTTATATTTAATACTTTTAAAATAAAATCTTCTATTTCTTTTAGTTTTTCTTTATTCAATGAAATTTGTAAACCATAAGATGTTGGTTTTGTTATGATTAGTCTTTCTTTGATTAATTTTTTAGCTACTTTTCCTATGCTTTTTCCTAAATGAGATGGAAAACCTTTTTTTAATGTATCAAAATGTGTATGGACATTACCTATTACTTTTTTTCTCCTTAGATGATAGAGAATTGTTGCTCTAATCTTATCTTCTTCTGAAAATTCCATATATGATGAACGATTTGAAAATATTTAAATGTTTCTAATATTGAAATATAAAAACAAAAATAGAAATATTTATAAACTAACTAAGTTACATAATTACTTATGAAAAATGAAACTGTTTTTTTAGAAGTTTTTGGGAATAACCCTATAATAAAAGTGCTAGATTTTTTGATAACCTATCAACTTTTTGACTATCCTTTAACTGAAATAGCTAAAAATTCCGAAGTGAGTTATTCAACCTTACAAACTTTTTGGGATAAATTAGAAAAAAATAATATTGTTGTTAAAACTAGAAGAGTTGGTAAATCTGATTTATTTAAACTAAATATAGATAATCCTGCTGTGAAACAATTAATCAAATTAGATTGGAATTTAATTAAAGGAAGCGAAGAAAAGATTATAATTTCTTAACTTCTGCTTTATCTGATAGTATGGCTGAGTTTCCACTTGGATCTTCTATAATTATTTTTAATTTTAAATCTCCTGTTTCTACTTTCCATAATTTTTTTAATAGGTTTTTTGCTTTTTTTCTTATACCAGGATCTTCTGCATTATCTCTTTGAGATTCTATGATTTTTTTAAATCTATTTAGTAATCCTTCTATGTTTGTTAAGAAACCTATAGATGAGGGACCGGATTCCATAGCCATTCGCATTTGTGGAATTTTAACTGTTGCTTGGGCTGATTTTATTACTCTAACATTTAAATCTTCTTTCTTTTTTATCTCAAAAGTAATTTTTGCTGGAGGTTTAGTTTCTTCAGCTTCTATGTCAGAAGTGTGATATTTACACTCATTACAAGTCATAACCATTAGATAACATTTACCAAAATGAGGGATGTTATAGTTTTGTTCTGTTAGTTCTAATGTGTTTTTTTTACATGCTGGACACTTTTGTTTTGTTAAATTTGACATGATAATTTATAGAAAAAATATATTTAAAACTCTTTTGTTTTAATAGTAAGATTTATATTATTTTATTATTTGTATATTAATATGAAAGTTTTATTTATATGTAATCAAAATGAGAACAGGAGTAAAACAGCTGAAGAATTATTTAAAAGAGAGTATGAAACTAAATCTGCTGGGCTGTTTAATAATAATCCTGTTTCTAAAAAAGAGATTAAATGGGCTGATATAATTGTTGTGATGGAGGATAATCAAAGAGGTGAAATAGCTAAAAGATTTCCTAATTTATATATGCAGAAGAGAATTTTATCTTTAAATGTTCCGGATGTGTATTCTTATCAAGATTCAGAATTAGTAGATATATTAGAGAAGAAAATGGTAGAAATTGTTGAACCTATTGTAGCCATTCATTAAATTGTGCTACTGCTTCTTCTTTTGAGTTGAATATTTGTGTTTCTGCTACAGATAAATTTGGAAGCCTTCTTGCCACTTTGTATTTATCTCCTATTTTTATTATGGAAATTTCCCATTCCTTTATGGAATGTTTAATTGTTTTCATTAGAAATCTTTTGTTTCTTCGCCTATTGCTGTTTTTACATCTATTTCACTTCTATGTACTTGGGCAAATGATGGAGTTGCTACAATCCAATCTTCTCCAAATCCTGCTATATCTCCTTCTATGGCATCGCATGTTTTTTTCAATTTGTTTACTGCTCTTTTTAATTCTACTATATCTTTGTCTTTTAATGGCTTAATATTAACTAAAGCTATTGTGTATCCTTCTCTTAAACCATCTAAAGCAGGTTTTATATCTTGAAATTCGTTGATAATAAAAGGTTTTACAATTATTTTTGCTTTTGATTCTGATGTGTCACTTGGGTTTATTTCCAGGTATTGGTCTTCTTCTGGAAGTTCTTCTAATTCATCATCTAGAGGTCCCATTATCTTTTCTTTAATTCTTGAAAAAGTATCTTTCATTTTTTTACAATTCTCCGATAACAATTAAAAAACAAAGATTTATATTTAAATATTTCTATTCTCTGAGCTATGTACTGTATAAATTAGATTTTGTGTACGGTTACTACTAAAATATATATATATGAATTTGTTAGATAATACATATTATAAAATATATATTGCATTCAAACGACATACTCGCCATACCCTCGTGAGCTTTATATATGAATACATCTTATTATTTATATGGAAAAGACAATAATAGCATCTGTAATAAACTTAACAAAAAATAAAAAAACATTGTTAGATAATGATTATAACAATTATCAATGGTGGATGTTATTTAGTATAGATAAAGGTTTATTAAGTGCATTTAAAGCAGCAAAAGGTTACAAACAAAAAATAATCAAATATAAGGAATACCCTTTACCATTACAATCAAGATTTATTAAAGAATGGTTTAGGATTAGAGATACTAAGATAACTAAACATTGGATTAAGATACCTAATAGTAAAAGAAAAGGTGTTGGTTTATGGCTTCCATTAAGATTCCACCAACAACTACCGGAATATTATACATTAAAAGATTCTTATTTAGTAAAAAAGAATAAAAGTACTATATTCATTTTTGTGTTAATATAAGAGAACCTAAATTGTACAAATCAAGAACCATAATAGGAATAGATTTGGGATTAAAAAACCCAGTTACGTTAACAAATATGAAAACAAATAAAACATTATATTTAGGTAAGGAATTAAAACAAATAAGAGGAAAATATTTCTACTTAAGAAAAAAATTAGGAAAAGAAAAAAAGTTGAAACAAATAATAAAAATTAAGAACAAAGAAAAGAGAAAGATTAACACATTATTACACACAGTTTCAAAGGAAATAATAATAAATGCTTATCAAAATAAATCAACAATAGTTATTGGGAAATTAAAGAATTTCAAGAAAAATAAAGGAAGAAAGTTTAATAGAAAAATATCATCATTCTCTTATTATAAACTTACACAATATCTAGAATACAAAGCAAGAGAAAAAGGAATTCCATTCATTAAAGTTTCAGAGTTTAATACATCTAAAACTTGTAGTGTCTGTGGCACTATAGGGAAAAGAGATAAAAATTGGTTTAAATGTACTTGTGGATATGAAGATAATGCGGATAGAAATGCAAGTATAAATATTGCAAAACGAGGTTTAAGTCAAGAACTTAAATTAGGGGTAGTTGCTTCTACCCAGAAATCTCTCAATGAAGAGATAAGCACTAAAAGTGTGCAATCTTGTGTGATTGCTTAATTTGTGTGTAAAGCTTATTCTTTATAGATATTGTTACTGTATACTCTCTAATAAACTTACTATACTCCAAATTTGAGTCCTTACATGTTCAGGCATATTTGTTTCTTCTGAAATTTCTTCTAATTCTTGTAAAGCTTTATTTGTTTTAAATTCTGTAGTAGAGCTAGCTTCTGTTATTATAGAAATAATGTTGTCTATTTTTGATTTTATGTTTTTTGGCACACCATCATCATTAATTATCTTTTCGAATTCAGGGATAACCTCTTTACTAATTCTTTGTTCAGACATCTTTATTTTTTCCTAGAGGATTATTCTTTTAAGTATTTTAATACCTCTTTTTGTAAGGAATTTGCTTTTGTTCTTAGTTTTTCTTCTTGAGATTCTATGTTTTTAATTCTTATATCTATTACTTCTTTTTTGGATGTTAGCTCTTTTTTTAAATCTTCTGATTGAGCTTCGAACATTATTCCGTTTATTATTTTATAGGGTGATGTTTTTGTTTTTTTTAATTCTGTTAGAGCATTTTCTACTTCAATCAATTCTTGAGTAAATTTTTGTTTTTGTTGTAGTAAACTTTGAATATTTTGCTCTAGTAATTGTAGATCTGCTATGTTTTTTTCTTGTTCTTTTGAGATATTCATTTTGATTTAAAGGAAGCTGATACTGTGTTTGCTTTGAATAAAATTTTACTTCCACAATAAGGACATCTGATGTTCTTTTTAACATACTCTTGCTTAATTACTTTATTACATTGAATGCATTTATATTGTGGCATTTTAAATTTCGTATGCTCTTCCAGCAAACTTTACATCGCATTTATTACATAACCATATCCCAGATGATACTCTTTTTACTTTTTTATAAGTGCAATGTGGGCATGTATAAGTAGCTTTTTGTTTTGCTTCTATTTTTTTTAGTTTATTTTTTGGAGTTCTACCATACCTTGTTCCAAATCTTCCTGTTGTTCCTTGTCCTTTTCCCATTTGAACCCTTTAGAAAAGCGTTCACGGAAAACAAACTTTAAGAAAGTTTGATCAAAACTATTGCTTTTCTTAGAAAAATTTGATGTTTTTGGGTTTAAAAGGTTTATGTTTTTAATTTTAATATTTTGAATAGCCCTTTCTCTCCCAGGATTATCTCCTGAATTTTATCTTTTAATTTTGTATTTATTAGATAACTTACTGTCGTTTTGGCTAAATTTGTTTCTCTACTAATCTGTGATACATATGTTCCTTCAGGATGTTTTTTTAGAGCTTCTAATATTTTGTTTATTTTAGTTTGATCAACTTTTCTTACCATAACTGTACACTTGACCAAAAACTATATAAAGATTAGGATTTTATTACTGTACATATGAACAGAAATAAATATCAGAGATTATATGAAGAGGAAAAGAATTTGATTAAGAATTTAACTTTGAAAGGAAATAGTTTGAGACAGATTTCTGAGATAACGGATCTTGGAATAACTACTATATACTATCAAGTGAGAAAATTTAAACCCAAACAGAAAAAGGATTTTGTTTGTAATTTAAGTGATTTTCAAATAGGAGAATTAATTGGATCTTTTGCAGGGGATGGAAACTTTTACTATTCCTCTCATGGTAGGAGTGGTCACTATAGGATTAGATACTATCTTTCGTATAAAGATGACATGGATTATTCTAAGTATTTATCCCATCTATTAGAAATGATGAACTTACGCACCAATACTTTTTTTAAGAAGTATAAAGGAAAATTAAGTGTAATTGAATTGGTTGTTAGATCTAAAGATTTTTATAAATTTATAAGGAAGTATCTCATTTGGGAAGGCAAAAAAACTTATTCTGTAAGATTGAAATCTTACATTAATGGATATAGCGATGATTTCTTGAGAGGCTTTGTTAGAGGTCTTATGGATACGGATGGATTTGTGGAAATATCTGGCGTTGCTTTTGGTGTTGTTTCTAGAGATCTTGTTTTAAATTTTGAGGCTATTCTAAGCAAGTTTAATATTGGATCTAAATTATCAATCAAACCTGGGAAAGGAAATTGTAAGGACTGTTACCTATGTCGTATTCCTAGAAGATATTTGGAATTGTATAATGAAATTTTTGGATTTAGTAACTTAAGAAAAATTAACTCTTTAATGAAAATATTAAGTAAAACTGGGACTGCGCGGATTTGAACCGCGGTTAGGAAGTCCCAAACCTCCAGTGATAACCAAACTACACTACAGTCCCAATAAGAAAGAATTAAGAATTTTCGTTTATAAATTTATTTAATTTTACTATAAGCTATAAAAATTGTGAAATTTTACTAATTGTTATGGTTAGGAAGAAATGGAAAAGAAAGAGTGGTTGGATATCTCCCACTTCAACTTTGAAGATTAGTAAAGATGAAATTATCAATGAATCTTTAGAACCAAGACTTTTTTATGATGATTGGTGTAATTTTAGAGATGGACAGAGAATAAATAGAGATAGAACTAGACTTAGAGATCCTAATTGTTATATGGCTAGATTTACTGATGTTGGAAAA
>NZCU01000015.1 GCA_002688395.1 Nanobdellota archaeon
AAATGAACCAATTCAGGATTCGCTCTAAACGCTTTGTTAAAGTGAGCCGCTGTTTGATACTTCTCAGGCTCCAGCATGGTCATAAGCATACCAATATCCTCAACTTTATTCGGAAGAGGAGTTCCACTTAACATCGTTAAATATTCAGCAGATTTAGCAATATTCTCTATGTCTTTACTTCTTAGAGCTTCGGGATTCTTAGCGTTATGCACTTCATCTATAACAACATGCTCAAAACCCATTTGTTTTAATTTACCAATGATCTTCTTAGCTTCATGACCATTTCCATTTCCTAAACTATCATAAAATTCTTCTAATTCTTCATCTTTATATCCGAGACTTCTAAAAATAAGTTCATAATTAATAATTGTAAAATCACTATCTCTTGCCCTTTCCAAAGAATCTTGCCTATTCTTACTATCTACAACTTCTACTATCTGAGGATCTCTACAGTATTCCCGAATTCTTTCATACCAAACATTTTTTACAGAATTAGGACAGATAACTAAGGTTTTAATCTTCTTATTCAAAATATCTTCTAATTTTAAATGAGTTAAAACACCGATAGCAGTCTTCCCAGTACCCATTTCATCTGCTATTAAATATCTTTTATGTTTGATATTTTCCCTAACTGCTCTCTTCTGATGAAAAGCAGGAAATTCACTTGGCATCCTTATCAGCGAAAGATAAAGTAAAATACCCTTTTAAACCTTTCTAATGTAGTTATTATCAAGTAGTTACTACCCTATTTTGATTTAAATAATCCCGGAATTAATAAATAAAATCTAAGAAAACTATATAAACAAGCTTCACTTCTAACACTATAAGCTCATAAAATTAGACAGAGCGTCTACTTTTACTATATCTTCTCGGCGGGAGCGTTTATACTTCAAGTTCAACGTTCTAAGCTATTTTAGGCTATGTCCATAATATGGACAGATTATTTATAAGCTGGAATTTTCTCAAGGGAGGAAAGAAAAATGGCTAAAAAAATAGATATACACAACTATGAATATAGAGTAAATCAATGCATAAGAAGTATTGAAAAAGCAAACATATCTAACAAAAATAAAGAGTTAATCTTTGAGTTCAAAGATGCTTGTTTTATAGAAGGCTTAACCAAAGCTCGAATCAGCAGATTACTCAGCACTATGAAACTAATGGCTCAAAGATTAGAAAAAGACTTTGATAAGGCAAATAAAAAAGACATCATAAAGTTAGTACAGGAAATACATACAAATGAGAACTATGCCTATTTAACAAAGCACACCCATAAGGTGATCTTAAAGAAGTTCTACAAATGGTTAAAAGGCAATAATGAAACTTATCCGGAAGAAGTCTCCTGGATTGAAGGCAAGATTAAAAGATCTCAACTATCTTTACCCTCTGAAGAAGGTTTGTTAACTGAAAAAGAAGTTAAGAAAGTAGTCAAAACTGCAACAGGCCTCAGAGACAAAGCCCTGATTTCTGTTTTATATGAATCTGGCTGTAGAATTGGAGAAGTAATGTCTTGTAGAATTAATAATGTTACATTTGACAAACATGGATGCAGTTTAGTAGTTAATGGAAAAACTGGAAGTCGAAAAGTAAGAATAATAGCTTCTACTCCTTATTTAGCTAATTGGATAGAACATCATCCCTTTAAAGAAGACAGGGAAAGTCCATTGTGGGTTAATCTTGGAAATAATCAAAAAAGTCCATTTATGAATTATTCCGCAACAGTAAGAGTTATACAGAGACTATTCAAAAAAGCAGGAATTAACAAGAAATGCAATCCCCATTTATTCAGGCATTCCAGAGCCACATTTCTTGCAAACTATTTAACTGAATTCCAGATGAATCATTATTTTGGCTGGATACAGGGGAGTGATATGCCAGCTACTTATGTCCATATGTCTGGTAAAGATGTGGATAATGCTCTCTTGGATGTCTATGGAATAGAAAAGATAAAGAGAAAAGAAAGCACTCTAAGGCCTAAAAGATGTCCCAGATGTGAAACTCTAAACGGCTATAACAATAAGTTCTGTAATAAGTGCGGAGGGGTATTGGACTTACAAAAAGCTATGGAATTAGAGCATGAACAACAGAATGAGAAAGAAACAAAACAGGTAACTGATATTATACTAGGTGCTTTGATGAAAGACTCTGAAATGCAGCAACTCATTGAAAGGAAAATACCGGAACTTAAATTAAAGGAAGAGATAAATAAATTAAATTAATTTTTTTTCTTTTCTATTTTTTCTTCTTGTTTATTAGCTATTTGTATTAATATCTTCATCCATTCAGGAGTCTTAACCTTAATTTCCTTATCCATTTTTGGTGAAACTTTTTTCAAAAGATTCTTCAATTTTCTCAATCCTCCTGACAATTTCCTTTAACTTATCCTCAACAAACTGGTTCTTATTTAAAGCCAGATCTCTCATGTAACCTGAAATAGTGACATATCCTTTAATAGAAGCATTTTGTAATATTCTTTCTTTCTGATACTTAGTTACCATAATCCTTATAACATTATTAGCAGTCATTCTTCAAATAAATAAAGTAATAAAGGAACCCCCTTCTTGTTTTCTTTTAATTCAACAATTCTCCTTATAGTGTTATCATAGTTATCGCAAAATTCCAATTTAAAAAGAACAATGCTGGATTTCCTTTTTAGTTGAGGAAATTTTTCTAAAATAACTTTAGGAATTCTGATTGTGTTCCAGGCTCTAACACTCTCCTGATAGGAAATCTTTCCATAGGATTCTAATGAATCTGATTCTGGTCTTAAGATTTGCATTTTCTATATAGTATCATCCCTTTTAATATATACTTTAGAACCTCTTTTTTGGAATATAGAGAATTAAACAAGGGTTTTATTTAAACATTTGCTTATAAATATAACAATAGGTTAAACATGTTAATATTCCTAAGAAAATTATATACTCACTTAATTTTTCAAGAAAAGTTATATTTGTTTTAAAAAAAGATAATTTTATAAATAGCTATTTTCAAGTATATTCTTAGTTAAAAGAGGTTTTAGAAAGACCTCTAAAGTTAATTCTTTAGAGAAATATAGGTGCTTATAATGAAACGTAAGGTTATACAATTAGGACATGCTCAAGCAATTACTCTGCCTAAACCCCTGGGCTCTAACAAATAATGTAAAATCCGGGGAACTAATAGCTTTAGAAGACCATAAAGATTCACTAATTATCAATCTGGATAGAGAAGCTAATTCTAAATTAGAAATTGATGTTTCTAATCTAGCCCAGGACCTAATGTGGAGGTATTTAGTTACGAGTTACAGAAAAGGAACTACTAAAGTTATTATTAAATTCAAAGATGAAAAAGAATTAACAATTATTCAGGATTTGGTTAAGGATTTATTAGGTATGGTTATTGTAGAACAAAACGAAAACACCTTAGTTATGACAGACATGTTCATTAATAATAATGACATAGATGCCTCTCTTAAAAAAATTTTTAAATTGTTAATCCATTTAAGTCAAACCTGTCATAAGGCCATAAAAGACCAGGATCATTTAAGTTTGAAAAATATTCCCTATCAGGATTTTAATATTAATAAATTTACTAATTTGTCTATTAGATTATTGAATATTAACGGTTATGAGGACAGGGATAAAGCTTATTCTATCTATAAAATAATTTCTTTATTAGAAGAGATGGGGGATGAATATAGGAGATTAAGCCAGGTTTATGTTAGGTTAGGGGGGAAAGTTAATAAAAAAACCTTGGACTGTTTTGAAGGTATTAATGGTCTTTTAGAGCAATTTCATTGTTTGTATTATGATTTTGATAAAAAAGATTTGAAAAAATTTTATGAAAATGCTCAAAATACTTTAAAATTATTAAAAGAAAGTTATGAAAAGGGTAATGGAGTAGATTCCCAGATTTTATCCAGTTTAGATACTATTTTACATTTGATTAAGAATTTGTGTGAGGAGAATATGGTGGTGAAGCTATAAAATGTTAATAAATGATAATATGCATTTGTTTAATGTTTTGCATAGTATTGAATTTGAGAGAGAAAATGGATATTGTTCAAATGAAGAAACAAAAGAAAGATTGCTGCATTTAAATCAAATGGCTTTGGAAAAAGGAGAATTATCTTTCTCTTTCAAAGTCTGTAAAGAATTAGAAGAAGTTTGCTCTGAACACGAACTGCATAATCTTTTAGAAAACCTAGGAGAAAGGTCTTATCAAGAAGGAGAATTACCTGTTGCTTATGATGCTTTTTCTAAATCTGGAAATCTTGAAAGACTTAAGATTGTGGGTAAGAAAGCTTTTGAGACGCAGGATTTATATACTGCTGAAAAATCATTTGATCTTTTAAGAGATAGAGAAGGACTTTTGAAAGTTATACGAGTTTATAATCAAAGAGATGAGTTTGGTAGTCTTGAATTTGCATTGCAACACTATCTTGGACAGGATTTTATAAGAGAAGTTTGTGGAAATTTTGATACTTGGCTTGAGAAAAAGGGAATACCTTATGCTCCAGCTTTTGAAACAAGTAAGGTTATTAATATGGCCTATCATCTTGCTGATAAATACGATGTTGGTGTGGGCATAGCAAGAGGAGGATCATTCTCAACATATATATTTGACTTGTTTGGTCTAGATACAAAAATTGTGGATTCACATAGAAGAGGTAGGGGAGCAACTTTTTCGTGGATTAATCAGCCTTTAGAAGAAGAGTTAGAAGGTAAGAAAGTAGTTGTTTTTGATAAAGACGTTGTGAGTGGGAGGACTACTAGAAGAATTGGAAGAGAGTTAGAGAAGTATAATCCTGAAAGAATTGACTTGGTATTGAATCATGACCCTGTTGATGTTCTATGGAGTTATGGATCTCTACTTGGGAATGTTTCTTCAAGTTACGATGATGTATATTATCCAAAGAGATTTAGCTATAGAAATTTTGATAAAGTAGTTGAAAGATTAGAGGAGAGTTTAGAAAATGGTAAATAAAAGACTAACACAATTAGCGGATAGACTGGGAAGAGGAGCACTCCCTAATTTTATACAGACATTGATTTACGATGATTTGGGGAAAATGGTCTTAGAATCCCATAATGAGAAGTTCAAAAGTAAAAATGGGATAGAAAATCTAACAAAATATCAAGACAAGGATGAAATAAAAGTCGTTAATATCCCACGTGCCTTCAGTTATAATTCAATCTTACTCAAGAATCATTCATCAGGGTTATTGTCTCCATCAGAAATATTGGAAAACTGGAATTCTATTCCAGAGAAAGATGAGACCTATGCGGAAACAAATTCCGTTGTAATCTATCCGAATCCAGGACAAAATGAAGATCTAAGAAAAACTGTATTAAGAATCCTGGGAAAACAATCAATCTCAACCCCCCACATAGTCTCAAATTTAGGGGTGGAACCAGCAGATGATGACCGTGGATTCACTTTTGTGGGATCTGATTTTCTTTATTGTGAGGAAGCTCCATACCTACAAAAACACTGCAGTTTAGTTCATAATGGGAAAAAAATTGTAGAGTCAGATTCTGGGGTTCCAATATGGGTTTATAAAGATGGGCTCCATAGACTTGGTCGTGAATGTCACCATTTTAATATGTGGGCCTATATGCGTGATTCAATTTGGACTGATAGAGTACAATTCTTGTTCAAAGAGAACTCTGGAAATGAAAGATAAAAATGGTAAATAAAAACTTAAGACGAATAGCAGACAGACTTGGAAGCGAAGATTTGCCTAGAGAAGAAGCTGAAGAAATAATTTTACCTACTTCCGATATTGATTATGTTCCGAGCTATGTGCTTCTTGAAAGTAGATTTCATGGAGACTATATACAATCAGATTTATTAGTTGGTTTACACAGGTTAAAATATGTTTCGAGAATGAAGGGATTAAATATGAAACTTCCTTTTGATGTTAAAAATACTGTTATAGACGATGATGGGAATAGGTATAAGAAAAATTTTATCGGGAATATCTCTTATGATGAATCAATGCAACTTATTAAAGCAATGGGGCATCTGCCTGTAAATTTAAGAGTCTTTGTTGATTTTTTAAAAGAATTGAGAGATGGCGCAAGAGGAAAGAAAAACGTTTTTGATGAACGAGGAAATAAGATTGACCAATCGATATTAGAAAGTGCTTACGATGAGATAGTTCAAGTTAGAGGGCCTGATAGAATAGAGAGACTTAATGACTCTTACGCAGGGAGAAACATTTCAGTTGTGCAAAGAACTGTTGTTGAGGGAAATGGACGCGTTGTGCAAAGGGCAGATGTGTGTCGTGAATATTTAAAGATAGACGGAAAACCAGGACGTATAGACTTAGATCACTGGTTGAATTATGCTACTTCTGAAGGATTGCCACCAAAAAATACCCCTCGAGGGAATTTAATTTATTGGCCACCCATGGAAGGAGGGATACGGTTCGGTACAAATTCTTATGGTACTAATCTTAATTGCAGTGCAACTAAGTTAGACCAAGATTCAAATATGGGGATAAGAGTTTGTAAATTAAAGAAATAAAATGTCAAAAATATTACTATCAACGGATATAGGATCTGATATTGATGATGCATTAGCTTTGCAAGTCATGTTTAATCATCCTGGAATAGACTTGAGAGGGATTTATACCGTTAATGATAGGATGGATGTTAGACCCTTTATTGCTAAGCACATAGTTAATTTAACTGGGAGAGATATTCCCGTTGTTAAAGGTGAATCGAGAGCATTGAGTGGTATCAATCCTTATTATTATTTTGAAGATTGCGTTGTGGATGATGAATATATTGATGAAGAAGAAAGTGAATGTAGTTCCGATGTTGTGCTTAAACCTTTTGAGAAAGTTGGAATTACTTCTGATGGCGGTGAGGATTTAGCTTCAAGATTGGAAAAAGAAAGACATGTTGTGTTTAGTAT
>NZCU01000016.1 GCA_002688395.1 Nanobdellota archaeon
TAAGTTGAAATAACGTCAATAATCAACGCAATCAAAATAATCAAAAACATTTGTTTCAAAACTAATGAGCTAGTAACAATATATCCCGCTCCTAAAGCAACAAAGGTTGTAATAGTCATTGTCAACCCAGTTTTAGCAGAATCAATTAATCTCTCAATAGTACTTCCACCATCTTTTCTTTTAAGAACTTTGGTAGTCATCAAAATATCTGTATCAACACTATAACCAATAACTAATAAGAAAGCTGCAATTCCAGCAGTTGAAACTTTAATTTCTAATAAATTAACAATCATTAATGTTGCAGATATATCTAATAATGCAGATAAAATAACAGCTAAACTAGGAATAAAACTTCTAAAAGCAACAAAAACAACAATACCCATTAAAATAAAAGCAATTACTACTGCCTTTAACATATCTTGATAAAATCCTTCTCCTAAACTACTTCCAACTTCCTCAACACTATAATTATCTTCATCTAAACTTAAACTCATAACACTTTCTAAACTATTTTTAATATTATCTCTAACATTTAAATCTCCCACATTTACAATATAGCCTAGCCTAGTATTAGTACTAAAATCTTTTAATTCTCTAACAGAAACATCAGTTTTTAATTCATCCCCTAATCTTTGTTCTAAATCTAAAATCTCAAACCCTTTCTCAGTATATATAGTACTGCTAATTCCACCTTTTAAACTAACATCTCTCTCAAAAATATCCCCAGTTTTAGAAAATTCTAACCCAATAAACACTAAACTAACTATTAGTAATAACGCTGGAAATACAATTATCTTCTTATAATTCTTCTCAAAAAACTCTTTTACCATTCTAAATTTTAAAATTAGAGAGATTTATAAAATATTCGGATATTATTTACTTATGACAATACAAGTTTTAAGATTATCACATAGAATTCATAGAGATATTAGATTATCTACCCATGTAGCCTTAACATCTAGGGCTTTTGGAGCTTCTAAAATCTACTATTCTGGCCAACATGATTCTTCCTTAGAAACTTCCATAAAAAAATTAAACTTTCCAATAGAATATATAGAAAATCCTAAAAAACTAATAAAAGAAAGTAAATCTACAATAGTACATTTAACAATAAAAGGAGAAGATTACAAAAAAATAATTCCCAAATTAAAAGGAAACCTCTTAATAATAGTTGGAGGAGAAAAAGTTCCTACAGAATACTATAAATTAGCAGATTATAACATTTCAGTAACAAAATACCCCCATTCCGAAGTTGCAGCCCTAGCAGTTATATTAGAAAAACTAAAATAAAAAACATTATATATAGAATAACCTACATATTTTAAAGAGGTTGATAAAGTGTATAAAAAAATAATTTTTTTAATAACATTAATACTATTGCCATCTACCATTTACGCTATTGATTTAACTCTAGATAAAACAACTTATGCCCAAGAAGATCAATTTCAAGGTTCTATTACTTTAGATTCAGGAACTTACTTATCAAATGAGCAAGTAACCTTAACAACAACATCAGACTCAACAAGTTTACCTTTACAAACTTTAATTAATTGTACAGTAGCTGATTGTAATAATGTAGTTGCAACATACACTACTTCCGGAGCAACAGAGACTTTACTTTCAGGATCATCTCTTTTAACAGGATTAAAAATAAGGAAAAATTCAGTTATAGAAGATGCTTATTTTGATATAAGAAACACAGATTCTAATCTTCCAGATGATGTTAAAATTGACATAGGTGCTGATAACTCCCCAGAATGGATATATCAAGGATCCTCCACATCTAATTTCCCTCCAATTACTATTTCTCAAACGTCTAACTTTGAAGAAACAATAGTAACTGAAAACTGCCAACAGTTTACTTTACAAAAATCAACTAAATACAAAATAAACGCTTATCTAAAAAAAGAACAATCAGCTTCAACTCTAGATGTTCATATAGCAGATAATCCACAAGCAGATGGAAGTTGTACATCCCAACCAACAACAAGTTGGGGATTAATAGAATGTAATTTAAATTTACCATCTCCTTTAGATCCAGGAAGTTATTTCATTTGCCTAACAGGAAATAATAATATTTTAGCAACAAACTCATCATCCCCAAATCCCCAAGGATACATTGGATGTTCTTCAGGATGTTCTTCAGTAGGTAAAAATTACATAATGAATGTTTCAGCAGCAGATTTCATAACAACATTAGATAACACAGAAAACTTTAACACATCAAACACAAAAAAAGATAGTTTTGGATTTTTCAAACCTTTAACAGATATACTAAATGAATATCTTCCAACTTGCCCATTACAAGGAAACGATTGTATCCTCCCAATTAGAATATCTTCAAATAACAATCAATCATTAACTATCTCAAATTTAAATTATAAAGAAACAACAGAAATTGGAGAAATTTTGATCCAACATAATTTTTTATCATATGTTGAACAACAAGGAGCAGCATCACAAATAATATTAAATTCACAAACATCAATTCCTTTAGCTAGCTTTGATTTCAAAACTCCTCAACAAATAAATACGCACGACTTAACAGCAACTATCAAATCAGAAACAGACACAGAAGAGTATACAGTTGTAATTGGACCCAAAGCAAAAATAAATGTAACTTCAAACTCAGCAGATATATTAGAATTAATAAAATTTGATGGCTCAGATTCTACAGCACCAAATAACTCAGAATTAAGTTATTTATGGGATTTTGATGATACTTCAACCTCTACATTAATAAATCCATTACATTCCTACACTAAAGCAGGAACTTATGTAGTTTCATTAACAGTAACAGATGACAATAATATTTCCTCAACAACATTAAAAGCAATGACAATCGGCGCTCTAAGAGCACAAAATCAAGCAACTTTAGATGAAGCATTATCTTTATTAGATGAAGCGCAACAATACTCTACAACAGCAACTCCAAAAATAAAAGAAGTTTATGCTGCATTAGATTTAAATGAAGAAATAAAAACAGCAAAAGCAACATTAGTAAGACTATCAGAAAGTCAAGCAGACATACAACCCCAAATAAACTCTATTTTAAGTAGCATTCCAAAAACATTATCAGTCTCAAACTCATTTGAAGTAACTCCTTTTTTGAGAACAGAAGATATAGACGCATTACTCCCATTACAACAAGAAAGCTTCAAAGACACAGCAAGAACTGTTAATGAAAAAATATCTCAAAAAATAAAAACTTATTTAGTTTCAACTACTTATTTATCTGGACAAAGAGAAGATTTTATTTTAGTTAGGAAAACAATTAATGTCCCACAATCAATACCTAACGCAGTTGTAGTAGATTTACTCCCAACAACAATTTTACCTACACAATCCTCAATAAGTTTCGTAAAACCTTCAACAGCACAAGTAACAAAATTCGATTCATCTCAAAGTGTAAGATTTTCATTATCTAACCTAGATGTAGCAACAACAAATGAAATAGTCTATAAATTATCAACAACAAACATAGGAGAAATATCTAAATTAAAAACAATTGTTTTACCCGAAGATTTAAATGTCGCATTAGTCCCAATTAACTGTGGAGATAACATTTGTAATCCAGGAGAAGATATATTAATTTGCCCAGAAGATTGTACATGTGGTAATAATATTTGTGAAATAGATGAAACAGAATCTTCTTGTCCAGCAGATTGCGGTTCTAAATCTTTAGTATTTTATGTTTCTTTATTAGTCATCTTGGGAGTAATAGTTGCTGCAGGAGTAGTAGTTTACAAAAATCCAAAATTAAGACAACAATTAAAGATAAATGAATTAATATCTAAAATCAAATCCAGAAAAAAACCATTTTCTTCACCTTCAGAATTAGACAAAGTAGTAGACTTCATAAAATCTTCTAAAAAAGAAGGTCATGTAGATAAACAAATCTCATTAACATTAACAAAAAAAGGTTGGACAAAAAAACAAGTAAAACATGCTTTAAAAAAAGCTAAAAAAGAATAATAAAACTTATATATTCTAAAAGAAAACATATTACTATGGTAAAAAATATTTTAGTTGTAGATGATGACACTGAAGACTTAAAAACAATTGAAAGTGTTCTTAAAACAGAGGGATATAATACAAAAACAGTAAAAGATGGTGCTAAAGCTATAGATTCATTAAAAACTTACCACAAAAATACAAAACAATGGTTGGGAAAAACGGAGTTAAACTAAGCGGCGGTCAAAAACAAAGATTATCCATAGCAAGAGCTTTACTATCAAAACCAGATATATTAATTTTCGATGAAGCAACATCATCATTAGATTCAGCATCTGAAAGATTAATACAAAAAGCAATATTCTCAATAGCTGGAAAAACTACAATGATTCTAATAGCCCATAGATTATCAACAATAGAACATGCTGATGATATACTAGTCTTAGGAAAAGGAAAAGTATTGGAAAGAGGAAATTATAGACAATTGTTAAGAAAGAAAGGAATCTTCCATGAGATGGTTTCTCTACAAAAAATAAGAGGATAAGAAAACTTTTATAAATCAATTTTATTTAGATTCAATAGAATGCGTCGGTCGTATAGTGGTTAGACATACTAAAATATGGACCAATATCCCAGCCTTCCATCCTTTTAGGGCAGAGAGCTGGGGACAGGAGTTCGAATCTCCTCCGACGCATTTAATTTTACTAAATTTCTTGGTTTAATTTTACTAAAGAATTTGTCGCGTTCGGTTTTATGTATTATAAATATGCCACATGCCCTTTCTATTGGATCTTTTATCAGGATAAAATGAGAGTTTAAAATATTTAAAATTTAAATCTACAAAAAAACTTTCTGTTTGTTTCATTATAATTTCTGATGCAGAAGCCAATACTATTTTCTTAGATGAAATATATCCATCACTATCTACAAATCCTCTTAAAAAACCTATCTTGAATCTATCAGAATATTCCCTATCTTTCAAAAATACAGTTCTGGATTTTTTATTTTGTCCAGCTTTATTTATAGAAACTCCCCATCCAACATAATTTAATAAAAAATTAAATAATTTTTTGGATAAATATTTTATTATCAACACATTTTTTGTTCTATAAACCATTGGAGACTTATTAAAATTTTTAACAAATAATTTGACAAGCTCCTTAACATATTCCTTTTCCGTGTTATTAAAATAGAAACGAATTGAATAACTGTAAGATTTCCTATCAAAAAAAGCATATCCATCCCCTACAAAAAGACCCACTAATTCGCCAATAAATAAGTCATCATCATCTTCTATTTTCAAATCTTTATATTTTTTACCAAAAGTCTTCTTATAATGATAGTATAATGTGGATTTACCCAAACCAGTAATTTTGCTTATATAATTTAGACTTTTTCCTTTTTTTACTAATTGGATAATATAATCTCTTTCTTTCTCATTCAATCTATTCATATAACCAAATAAGCTTTTCCTTTATAAATGCTTTACGGGGGTATGACGGGTATGTCGAATGAAATTCACATTCAAAAACCTTAAATAATCAATAATCTCAATTCTATATATGACAAAAAATATTTTAGTTATCTGTGCACATGATGATGATATGATCTTAGGAATGGGAGGAACCCTATTAAGATACTTAGATGAAGAAAATACAGTAACACAAATAGTCTTCTCTAAAGGTGAAAAATCCCATCCTCATCTAAAAGAATCAGTAATAGCAAAAACAAGAAAAAAAGAAACTGAAAAAATAGCAAAAAATATAGGAATAAAAGAGTTAATTTACTTCAATTTAGAAGATACAAAATTAAATAAAAAAATAGATAATAAAGTAAAATATAAATTAAAAAAAATAATACAAAAAACAAAACCAAATAAAATATTTTCTGTTTCAAAAAAAGATACTCATCCAGACCATAGAGCTGTTAATATAGCAGTCCTAGAAGTTTTAGATTCATTAAAATCAAAATACCCAGTTTATACATTCCAAGTATGGAATATTTTTACAGAAAATCTACCTGTTTTACATGTTGATGTATCAAAATACTTTAATGAAAAAGTTAGAATAACAAAACAACATGAATCACAATGGTTCTCAGTTTATCTCCAACTCCTCCCAGTTTATTTCAGAGCAAAGCTAAACGGAATAAAACATAATTGTAAATATTCAGAAGTATTTTACAAAGTAAGATGAAAAAACATACAGGAAAAAAAGTATTAGCCATAATAACAGGTATAGGATACGGGCATTCTATAAGAGAAGTAGCAGTTTTAAACATCTTAAAATCAAAAGGTTATGATATTGTAGTGGCGGGTTATGCAAATTCTTACGAATATTTCGAATTTAAATTTGATACTTTAGAATTACAAGGCCCAAAATTTCCAGAAAGGAAATTTAATTTCAGTCCGATAAAAGTAGCTTTCAAAAATCTTTTACTCCCATTAAAATACATTTCAAATTACTTCAAATTAAAAAAAGTATGTAAAATATTTAAACCAGATATAATTTTAACTGACTTCGAACCTATCGCATTTTCTCTAGAAAAGAAAAAACCTCATTTTTTAATTTTCAACTTCGACCCAGAACTTTACAAGGAATATAAAAAAGAACATCAGAAAAAATTCAAAATACAACATTCCTACATCCATTCCATTTACAAAAAAGCATTAAAAACATCCACACCAATAATAGTCCCATCTATCTCCGGGAGACAACCAAATAAAATACATTACGTAGATCCAATAATAAGAGAAGTTCCAAAAAAATAAATGTTCTAAAAGAATACAAAAATCCAATAATAGTTTCATTAGGTGGATCTTATTTTGGTTCAGAAATTTTAGATAAACTATTGCAAATCCTGCCTTTATTCGAAGAAGATTTTATAGTATTTAGTTACAAAACAATAGGTAAATCAAAAGATAACATTCATTTCATGCCGTTTAAAGAAGATTTCTTAGAATACCTAAAAGCATCAAAAGCAGTTATTTCATTCGGAGGACATAATACAATATCAGAAGCAGTTGTTCTAAAAAAACCTTCTTTAGTTTTCCCAGTACCAAATTATATTGAACAAACTTTAAATGCCTATGAAGTAGAAAAAAATAATTTTGGAATCTCTAAAATATTAAAATATCCTTTAAACGAAAGAGAAATAGTTTCTATCTTAAAAGAATTCTTTGAAAAAATCCCAAAAATTCAAGAAAACTTAAACAAATCAAACATTAAAGGTAACGGAGCAGAACAAGTCTATAAAATAATTAAAGATAATTCTTAAGAATATCAACAAATTCTTTATCTAATCCACCCAATCTAAAAATAGCAACTTTCTTCATACCATTTTCCTTAGCAAATTTTAAATCTCTCTCAAATTCCTCTTTAGTTATAAGTGGCTCATCACCTAAAATACCAATAGCAGTGCATCCAATACCAATAACAAACTTATCACTATGTCTTTTACCCCATTTTTTAACAACTCTTCGATACCACTTCTTAAAAATCCAAGCTCCAATACTTCCAGCATATTTACCTAAACTAGTATACATCATCTTAACTTTCTCATTCCCATATTTTTCAGGATGAAACCCCATACCAAACAAATCATTAAACCATTCCGGCAAAATATTTGGTTTTTCAGCAGTAATAATCCTTATTTTACTTTTATAGTCTCTAAAAAATTTCTTAATCATTCTAACATTGCCAAAAAATTTAAAGAATTCAGTAATATACAAACTTTTCTTCATAAACCAAGGAGCTTCAGCATCCCATTTTAAGAATAATTTCTCTCCTTTATCAACATTTTCTTTAATTTCATTTAATATTCTAATTAAACCCTCTCTCTTACCCCAAGGACTTATCCAATAACCCTCTTCTTTCTTTAAAGTAGGCCAATAACCAACTGCTTTTACATTCTTATTTTTCTTTACTTTTTTCTCATATTCTCTAAATTTACTTAAATTAGATGCGGCTATAATCAATTCAATATTAAAATCTATTAACTTCAATTTACTCAAATTTTTTTCAGTAGGAAACTCTTCATATATCTTTACTTGCATATAAAATACGAATTAAATAAACTATATAAATCTTTAAGTTAAATTTATTTAAATGGAATTAGATGAATTAACACAAAACCTAAGAACTATGATAAAAGAGGCCTCTGAACCAAACCCTCATATTGTAGGATACAGAGAACGTATAGATGAAATAAGAGAAGAATCAGGTGATAAAATGCATCCAATGCTACTCCATTATCTAGAAAAAGGAGATTATGTAAAAGCATTAAGATTTCTCGAAACAAGAATAAGCGGACCTGAAGAGATTTGAACTCTCGACCTCATCCTCACTCCTTTTGTAAAAACTTTTTCTAAAAGTTTTAGGAGGGATGCGCTCTTTCCAAGCTGAGCTACAGGTCCATAAAATAATAATAGAATTCTTAATTTTTAAACCTAACTAAACTCTAACAATTAACCTTTTCCTATTGCCTAAACCATTTAAAATACTCTCTCCAATATCACTTCTTTTATGGATTTTAATATCTCCCTTCTTTCCAACAATAGCACTTAATAAAAACTCATCATCAATAAAAATATCTGCTGGCTTTCCAACATGATCTTTAATGAAAATGATAATACTATTTTTTCTCTCAATAATCTCAAATTCCACTTCATTTTTCTCTTTTTTAATTTCTGTTAATTCTTCAATATCTAAACTTATCCCCAATAATTTCTCAACCTCTTCAATATTTTTTCCTTGCTTTCCAATTATTCTAGCAACAAACTTAGCAGGAACAAAAACTTTAGCTTTATGATCCCCAACCATTTCAACTCTCACATCTCCATATTTATTAAAATAATTTTCAATTTGTTTAGAAGCTAACTTCCTACTAGGATTAGTTTCACCAGAACTTTGAACAGGAATAACAACAGTTTCTTCCCCATAACTATAAATCTCAAATTCTAATTTATCATCCTCAAAATCTTTAACCTCAACAACAGGCCTAGCTAAATCTGCCTCAGTCATTCCACTAGGAACTTTAACCATCATTTCAACACTTAAAACTTTAGCAACACCACCATCTTTAATAAAAATTACAGTATCTACAACATGGGGAATAACACCTAATTCAATTTTTCCAATAAATCTTTGAATAGCATCTATAGGATTTGTAGCATGAATAACTCCTGCCAATCCAATTCCAGCCATTCTTAAATCAGAAAATAAATCAAAATCTTTGTAATTTCTCATCTCATCAAAAACACAATAATCAGGCCTAGATAATAATAAAATATCATGAATCTCCTCATTTTTCCCATAATTCAAACTATACTGAGTTACATTATCATCTAATTGTAAATCTCTCGTCGCTTCAATAGTTTTAACAATTTTATTTTGACCAGCATAAAACTCAGCTAAAGCACTTGTAAATGTTGATTTTCCCATTCCAGGACTCCCAGCAATCAAAATACCTTCTGCTTGCCCACTTATTCTCTCAAATAATTTCTCACTTAATTTATAATCTTTTAAATTTAATTTCTTAACAGGCCTAACAGCAGTTACTTCTTGCTTATCAGAAAAAGGAGGATGAGTAATAACAATTCTATAACTCCCCAACTGAACAATAGTACTCCCACCTCGTTCAATCTCCAAAAAACTATCCCTTCTTGATTTGGCTACCTCAATAATCTCTTTAGAAATTTCTTTTAATTCATCATGCCTCAAAACTTTCTTACTTAAATCAATAAAATCAATATTTCCAGGAGTTCCTTTTTTAGCTTTAGGAACTAACCCTTCTCTTAAATGAACACTCATAGTTTGTTTATCAAAATAACCATCTAACTTTAATTTTTTATGATGTTTAATAACATGTTCAACATAAATTACATGTATCCCTTTAGATTCTGCAACTTTACTCTGTACTTTATCAGAAGTAATTAATGTAGCACCCTCATCCCATGCTAATTTTCTTATAGAAGCATCTAATTCTCCTAAATAAGCATATTTTATGTCACTAGCTCTTGGCCTGTCACCAATATATTTAATCTTAATATTCATCTCTCTTAATTTCTTTAATTCATCTAAACCCAAATAACCAATGGCTTTCCCAGAATTCGCTTGATGTTCCAACTCAGCTAACAAAGCTTCATGAATTAATAACTCTTTAACAACCAACTCTTTTTTCTCTATCCTCTCACTTAATATTCCCTGAATTATCACACTAGTATCAGGAACTAATTTACTAATAGTTTCACCCATATTAAATCTAAATAAAATTAAACTTTTAAATCTTTCTTAAGATAAATTCCTAATAATCTCTCCTTTTCTTCTACTTAAATAAAAAAATGTGTCTCCCAAAACAAAAGAATCGTCACCTTCTAAAAACATCCCCTTCCAATATCTTATAAGATTCTTATTCCAATAAGCAAGAGAATCCTCTCCTCTCTTCAAAGAATCAATATACTCGTTCTCTATTTCTTCCATCCAACTAACAGGATAATTCTCTAACATTACTTTATAGTATATGGAAAAAGTTTTAAACCTTCCTTAAAACAACAATAAAAGCAGTATGCCCCAGCATCTTATGTTCAGGTCTAACTCTTTCACCTTCTACAACCCACTCTCTTTCAATATTCTCCAAAATCCTAACAACCTTAAATTTATTTTTTATATTATCAACAATTTCCATAACTTGGGTAATTTTAGGACAAAAACAAACTACTTCCCCATCTTTTTTCAAAGCATTAAACACATTATCTAAAGCTTTATAGTGTTCTTTTAAATCAAGCGTTATTAGATCTAAATTCTTCTCTTTAATTTCTTCATAAACATCTTTATTTTTAAAAGTTATTTTTGCCGAATCTTTTTCTAAAAGGTTCTTACAATTTTCCTTAGCTATATCTAAGAATTCTTTTCTATTATCATAACTATAAACTCTTTTAACAAACCTAGCTAAATTACAAGTTAAAACCCCACTCCCACTACCAGCATCTAAAACCCTAGAATCTTTGTCAATGTTAGTGTTAGATAATATAACTCCAATATCTTTTTGCAGCATAATAGCTGGTCCTCTTTTAATTTTCTTTAATTTTCGTAAAAAATTCATCTTAGTTTATACTTTTCAACAACAAATTTTGTCCTATTTAAATTTACCCATAGAAACGTTTAAAAGAGAAAATTTCTACATTTTATATACGCGGAAGTGCCAGAGTCTGGAAAATGGGAAGGACTCAAAATCCTTTGGCTTAGTGCCTACGCAGGTTCAAATCCTGTCTTCCGCAGTTAAAAAATCCCAAAAACAGCATCTAAAGAAATACTTCCACTACCTAATAAGACTAAAGCAACTAAAGCAGCTAAACTAACATAATTTATCTCCCAACCATCTACAAAACCTAATCTTTTTACAAATTTCCTATGATAAATACCTTGCAACATAACAGCGCCCATCAAAAGCGCAAATAGCCTACTACCCAACCCTAATATTAACAAAATCCCCCCAAAAAATTCAATAATAATAATGAACCAAGCAAACAATATCCCAGGTTTATATCCTAATTTATCTAACCAATTAGCAATATCCTTAGGATCCATTAATTTTTTACATCCATGCTTAATAAAAAAACTACCAATAATTAAACGTATAATTAATAAAGCAATATCTTCCATGACCATAACTATATTCTCTAGTCTATATTTATATAATTTACTAAACAAAAACCTTTTTAAACTAAATATACCCAAATTACTAACATGCAAAGAACAGGAACAAATAGAAGGAAAACAAGAAGTTTATTCAAAAAAAACGTAAGATTAAAAGGAAAAATAAGCATTAGAAACTACTTACAAACCTTTAAAGAAGGGGAAAAAGTACTATTAAAAGCAGAACCTGCAATCCAAAAAGGTATGTATTTCAGAAGATTCCACGGAAAAACAGGAGAAATTATAGGAACTCAAGGAACAAATTATAGAATAAAAATACAAGATGGTAATAAACCAAAAGAAGTGATAGTACATCCAATACACTTAAAAAAATGTCAGAAGAAAAATTAGTCAACGAAAGACCAATAACAATGGTTGAATTAGCAGATGATTTAAATAAATTGGAAAAGAAAGAAGAATTAAACTTTAGATCAAATAAAGCAAAAAAATACCTAAACCATTTCGCAAAAATAACTATAAAAGATGTAAAAGACTTAACTAAGAAAATTCAAGATTTAAATATTCCAAGATTAAAAGATAGACAAATAGTAAAAGTAATTGACACTCTTCCAGATACATTAGAAGAATTAAGAATGTTATTTGTAGGAGAAACAACAACAGTTAATGAAGATAATCTGAAGAAAATACTGGAAGTAGTAAAAGAATATGTTAAGAAAAAATAAAACTATTGGAGTAAAAAATGATGACACAGCAACCTATAAGAGAAGAAGTAGTAATTATCTTAGATTTCTTGCCACATGGCTACCCATTCGATTCTCGCCCAATGCACCAAAAAACACCAATAGTACAAGCTTTAGGTAAAAATCATTTCACTTTACTAGAATTAGTTCCTAAAAAAGAAGTTTTTCTCCAACCTTATGAAGAAGTTTACATTGGAGAAGGAAAAAGAGATAAAATCCACCATATAATTGGGAGATTATCTATGGATAAATTAACACAAACTGCTAAAATGGAACTAAATGAGGTATTAAGCAATGTAGTAAGTAAAAATGAAGAAAAATTTGTTGAATTCTTTAACAAAGCAGGTCCTATAAACACAAGAAGACATCAAATAGAGTTATTGCCTGGAGTAGGAAAAAAACATATGTGGGAAATTATAGAAGCAAGAAAAGAAGAAGAATTCAAAAACTTAGAAGATGTTAAAAAAAGAGTTAAATTAATGCCCGACCCCAAAAATGTGATAATTAAAAGAATCATAATGGAGTTGAATAATGAAGACAAGTATAAGTTATTTTCAGGAGTATGAAAAACTTTTTAAACACTTATTCTTATAAAATTTTCATAAAATGGTAGAAAATAAAGACTTCAGACACATTGTAAGACTAGCAGAAGCAGACCTTAATGGTAATAAAAAACTATTATCTTCACTAAGAAAAGTTAAAGGTGTCGGCTTCTCATTTGCAAATGCAATATGTACTGTCTCAGGGATAAAAGCGGATAAACAAGTAGGATCACTAACAGAAGAAGATATAAAAAAATTAACCGATGTTATAAAAAATCCTGAAAAATTCAAAATATTCTCCTGGCTTTACAATAGAAAAAAAGATTTTGCAACAGGTAAAGATACACATTTAGTAGGTTCAGAATTAAAATTACAAAAAGAATTTGATATTAAACACTTAAAAAAAATTAAATGCTATAGAGGAGTAAGACATTCTCAAGGCTTACCTGTTCGCGGCCAACGAACTAGAGGAAACTTCAGACATGGAAGAACTATTGGAGTAAGAAGAAAAGGATTAAAGACAGCAGCATCTGGAGATAAGAAATAAAAATGGGAAGTCCTAAGAAGCCAAGAAAAAAATACAAAAAACCTTTAGTTGTTTGGCAAAGGGAATTAATTGATGAACAAAAAGAACTAATCAAAGAATACGGCTTAAAAAATAAAAAAGAAATTTGGAGAACAGAAGGTTTTCTAAAACAAATAAGAGATCAAGCAAAAAAACTAATAGCAACAGAATCGGAACAATCTCAAAAAGAAAAAGAACAACTAGTAACAAAATTGGTTGGTTTAGGATTATTAAAATCATCTTCTAAAATAGAAGATATCCTTACTTTAACAATAAAAGATATTTTAGAAAGACGCCTACAAACAGTAGTACAAAAAAAAGACATCTCTAAAAGTATAAAACAATCACGTCAATTCATAGTTCATGGACACATAGGAATAAAAGAAGAAAAAATAAATGTTCCATCATACTTAGTTCCGGTTGAATTAGAAAACAAAATAACATTCAATCCAGCATCTAAATTATCTAATGAACAACATCCAGAAAGAGTAAAAGAAAAGAGTAAAAAAGAAATGAGTGAGAAAAAAGAAAAAAGAGATGAAACAGATATATTCGTTAAAGATCCATCAGAAGAAAAAGTTAAAGCAGAAGTTGAAAAAGTAGCTAAAGAAGCTGAAAAAAAAGCAGGAACAAAACCTCTTGAAAAACCTACAATACCAATTAAAAAGGAAGAAATTCAAAAAGTAGATGAAATAACACCTACTGAAAATAAAACACGCGAAAACGAAGATAAATCACCAGGAAAAGAAAACTAATGGCATATCAAAGAGATAATAGGGATAACAGATCAGATAGAAATAGAAGACCTTTCACAAAGTATGATAAAAACGTAAGATGGGGAATCGCTCACATTTATGCTAGTTATAATAACACAATAATTCACATTACAGATATTACTGGAAGTGAAACTATAGCTAGAACATCTGGAGGTATGGTTGTAAAAGCTGATAGATTAGAATCTTCACCTACTGCCGCAATGGCAGCTGCAAAAATGGTAGCAGAACAATGTAAAGAAAAAGGAATAGGTGGTTTAATGATTAAAGTTAAAGCACCTGGTGGAAGTAACGGCCCAATGAATGCAGGTCCAGGAGCTCAAGCAGCTATTAGATCATTATCAAGATCTGGATTAAAAATAGGAACAATTGAAGATGTAACACCATATCCACACGATGGAACTAGAAAAAAAGGTGGAAGAAGAGGTAGGAGAGTATAATGCAATTAAAATTATTAAAGAAAGAAGAAAATAAAATTACTTTTTTAGTAAAAGAAACAGAGCCTTACATAATTAATGCCTTAAGAAGAATGATTGTAGAAGAAGTTCCTACAATGGCGATTGAAGATGTAACTTTCGTAAAAAATAACTCAGCTTTATATGATGAAATAATCGCACATAGATTAGGTTTATTACCATTAACTACAGACCTAAAAGGTTATGATTTCGTAGATAAATGTAAATGTAAAGGAAAAGGTTGTGCAAGATGCCAATTAAAATTAATTCTAGAAGCAAAAGGACCATGCACTGTGTTGTCTGAAAATTTAAAATCAAAAGACACTAAAATAAAACCAGCATATCCAGATATGCCAATAACAAAATTACTAAAAGGACAAGTTCTACAATTAGAAGCAGTAGCAAGTCTTGGTCAAGGTAAAAACCATATTAAATTTAGTCCAGGACTACCTTATTATAGATCAGTTCCAATATTAACTGTTTCTGGTAATGCAAATTTAAATTCTTTAAAAGAAAAATGCAAAAATATCAATATAAAAGGTAAATCTGTTGAAGTAAAAGACCTTACATCTTGGACAGAAGCAGATGAACAAATTTGTGAAGATAATGGTATAGAAGTTACATATTCTGATACTGATTTTGTATTTACTTTAGAATCTTGGGGACAATTAGACACAAGTAAGATCATGACCGCAGCAATAGAAATGTTTAACTCTAAACTAAAAGAATTTGATAAATTAGTTAAATAAACACTATTTTTTTTTACTTTGAACACACTTTTCTAAAGTGTGATGCGGGAGTGTCAGAGTGGTCAAATGAGATGCGTTAAGGCCGCATTGGCTTAGTGCCTGCGCAGGTTCGAATCCTGTCTCCCGCAATTAGAAACATTTAAAAACACAAAATTAACAATAAAATATAACTCTGCGAGCTAACGCGCATAGTGGAGCTTGATTCTAAGCTCTAAGGTTGAAAATGGTTAAAAGAACAGGAACACAAACATTAACTTTAAGGAATTTAATTAGAGATCTGACTAAATTAGGAAAATCTAAAAAAATTAAATTATGGTTAAGAATAGCTAATGATCTAGAAAAACCAACAAGAATTAGAAGAACAGTTAACTTATACAAAATTGATAAATTTACAAGAGAAGGAGAAACAGCTTTAATCCCAGGAAAAGTTTTATCTGTTGGAGATTTAACAAAAAAATTAACTATAGCTGCATATCAATTCTCAGAAAAAGCAGAAGAAAAAATAAACAAATCTGGAAAAGCAATAAAATTACAAGATTTAATCAAAGAAAATCCAGAAGGAAAAAAAATAAGGATAATAGGGTAAAATGGTAAGATCAGAACAACCAGGATTTGAATTAACAAGAGGACATTTAAATGATAGACTTGAAAAAGAAGATTTAGATAATGTTACTTTTCACGCTATAAATGGAGACATATATTGTCAAGTTGACGGAAAGGATTACAAATTAGCAGACAACCCAGAATTAATAGGAACTTTAAAAATTACAGCAGGATCATATTTAAGACTATTTGGAAAATGATAATTAACGGAGAAAATTTAATTTTAGGACGTTTAGCTACAATGGCAGCTAAAACAGCTTTGCTAGGAGATAAAGTAGATATTATTAATTGTGAAAAAATAGTTATTGTAGGAAAAAAAGATAATATTGTCTCTACTTACAGACAAAAATTTGATAGAAAAACTCCAAGAAAAGGACCTTTTATCCCAAGAATGCCAGACAGATTAGTAAGAAGAATGATAAGAGGAATGCTACCATATAAAAAAGAAAGAGGAAAAACAGCTTTCAAAAAAATAATGTGTCATATTGGAACTCCAGATAACTTTAAAAATGAAAAAATAGAAACATTTGATAAGATTAATGTATTAAAAGGTAATAATATTAACTATTTAAATATTCAAAATTTATGTAAATTATTAGGAAACACAAAACTATAATATGCCAAAAATCGTTCATATCGCAGGAAAAAGAAAAAGATCAATAGCAAGAGCAACCTTAAGAGAAGGGAAAGGAGTTATAAGAGTAAATAAATTAATTTTAGATCATTACGGCAACAAACTAGCAAGGATGAAAATACTCGAACCATTAGAAATTGCAAAAGAATTAGCACCAAAAGTTGATATTAATGTTGTTGTTAAAGGTGGTGGGTGGCAATCACAAGCAGAAGCTTCTCGCTTAGCAATAGCAAAAGCCCTAGTAGAATACACTAGAGGCGACAAACTAAAAAAAGAATTTTTAGAATATGACAGACATCTTTTGGTTGCGGACACAAGAAGAAATGAACCTTGTAAACCAAATGACTCTGGAAAACCTAGAGCAAAACGTCAGAAAAGCTACCGATAGTTATACTATAATATATATTTTATAAAATATATTTCACATTCAAACGACATACTCGTCAAAGGTGCGTGAGCCTTTTAAATAAACAATGCTTAATTTATTCTATGAATCCGAATTATGGATTAATGATAGAACTAAAGCCAGAGTTTCAGAGAGAGCTATTTACAAAATTATTAAGACAATATAAAAGATTTCCACTAGCCAAATTATTGAAGAGAACATCTTCCTTAATCTATCATTACAAAAATTGTAGAGTGAGAGGGCTATCTATAGTAGTTGCAACTAAAGCAATAGAATTAGCAGACATTTCTAAAAGAGAATTGGAAAAAACACAATAAAGATTTATTCTGCAAAAGAAGAAAGAAGTAGTATGTTGAGATTTGGAAGAAATACACGAAAAGAACAGTTAAAGAAATTTAGAGAAGATATACCAGAAATAAGTGAATTAATAGAAAAGAAAAATCTAAATTTAGAGAAATGGTTCAACAACTATATCAAACTAATCAATTTTGGTGCGAGACAATTCAAAGAAACAAAAATAGAAGAAAATAAACTTAAGCTTAGATATACAAACTACTCAAATTCAAAAAGAAAAGAATTTATCAATTACCTACCAAGAAGAATAAAACTAGATGAGGATTTCCAATATTTCTTTGGTTTGTGGTGTGGAGATAGGCTTGGAAGTGGACGCTTTGGAGTTGTAAATAAAAACAAAACAATCAATTTTGTGACCAAAAACTATCTAGAAAAATTATATCAAAAACCGGAATTTATCTTAGTATATAGTGAAGAAATAGAAAAACCAAAAATAGATTATGTCACTAAATCAATAAAAAGAAAATCTAGTGTTGTTATAGGTAATTTAATTGTAGGATACGCAGTTCTCGTTGGAATAAAAAATAGTATCTTATTTAGTTTCTTTGATTATTTGTTAAAAAATATGGAAACATTTCTTAATTTATTGCCTAATAAGAATATATTCTTTGCTGGGCTATTTGATGCAGAAGGAAATGTATTTTGGGAAGATAGGTGCTTTAGATGGGCTTGTAAAAATAAAAGATTAACCGAAATCTATACCCAACATCTTAAAGAATTAAGCCTTTTTCATAGATACGATGGATCAAATTTAGTAACTTATAATAATAAAAAATTTAGGAAAGAAATATTGCCCTTTATCAAACATCCTGAAAAAATTAATAAAGCAAACTTTCTGTGTTATGGTAAAGGAAATTTAGATAACCGTTTCTTAAATATTCTTAAAACAGTAAAAAACAATAATGGAAGTATAAACAAAGACATAGCAAAAGTTTTAAAAAGGGTAAAAATGTATTCACAACTTAAAGTTTTAGAGAGATTTGGATATATCTACAAAGAAGATTATCCTCATAAAAATTATATTACAATGAAAGGTCTGAGAGAACTTCAGAGGGGGCAAGGATACATATGATCATACCAATCCGCTGTGTTTAGCTGTGGGAAGCCAGTAGCTCATTTACATCAAAAATACCTGCACGAACTAGAAAAAGGTAAAAAACCTAAAGATGTTATGGACAAATTAGGTTTAGAAAGATATTGCTGTAGAGCTTTATTTTTAAGCCACGTTGACTTACTAGAAACAGTGTCAAGGTTTAAAAGAAGCTAATTTCTTTATTTTTCTATGAAAATACACAATAATATAGAGATAAGAGACTTAGCATTAGCTTACAAAGACCATTTAATCATCTCAGATTTACACATTGGTTTAGAGGAAGCTCTAAATAAACAAGGAATCCTAATTCCAAGATTTCAATTCGAAGGAATAAAAGCTAAATTAAAAAAATTATTAACAAACGAAATAAAAGTAGTTGTAATTAACGGTGATTTAAAGCATGAATTTGGAACCATCTCAGAACAAGAATGGCGCCATACTTTAGAAATTTTAGATTTATGTTTAGAAAATTCTAGAAAAGTAATTTTAGTTAAAGGAAATCACGACACTATCTTAGATCCAATAGCTGAAAAAAAGAACATAGAAATTTTAGATGATTACATAATAGATGATATAACTTTAATACATGGAGATAAACTAAAAGAAATAAACACATCAATAATAATAATTGGCCATGAACATCCAGCTTTATCTATAAAAGATGAAATAAGAAATGAAACCTATAAATGTTTCTTAAAAGGAAAATATAAAAATAAAACTCTAATTGTAACCCCTTCTTTTTGTTTAGTAAGACCAGGAGTAGATGTTTTAACTAAAGAATATCCAACCCCATACAGAAAAAACTTAGATAATTTTGAAGTTTATGTAGTTGGAGATAAAATTTACAATTTTGGAAAATTAAAAAATA
>NZCU01000017.1 GCA_002688395.1 Nanobdellota archaeon
CAATAGCAAATCCAATTATAAAAGCTGAAAGAGAATGGAGAAGTAAACTTTGGATGGGAAAAGTAAACCTTTTAGTGAAAAAGAAGTAAAAGAAGGTTTGGAAAGAAATGATTATATAATTTTCAAAAAAAAATGATCTTATAAATGTTTTTGACTTTGTTTTATTATGGGAAGCATTCAAACAAAAGAAAGTATGAAGAGTATACTTAAGATTTTAAGAAAGGAAGCTCCAATTATAAAAGTCGTAACAACAAACGGTGCTTTTGACATTTTACATTCAGGACATGTTTTTTCTCTAAAAAAAGCTAAGTCTTATGGAGATATTTTAATTGTTTGTTTAAATTCCGATTCATCAATTAAAAAATATAAATCTCTTAATAGGCCCATTATTCCACAGAAAGACAGAGCTGAACTATTGGTGGCATTAGAAATAGTAGATTATGTTGTAATATTCAATGAAACAGATCCAAGAGAAATTTTAAAAATTATTAAACCCAATTTTCATGTAAAATCTAAGTCTGGATTTAAAGGGATAGAGAAAGATGTTGTTGAAAAAAATGGTGGAAAAATAGTATTAATTGATGACACAAAAGAAGGGTATTCAACAACAAAAATTATTGAAAAAATAAAATTAACGAATTAAATTTCGAATTTGCAATTTATTAAGTTTTATTATCGGAACTACAAAAAATTGATTTAAGGTTCAATATAAAACCCATAGAATCAAACATATCTTCTGGCAAATTTTCTATGTTAAACCATGAATATTCATCAGACTCTGAATTAATCTTAATTATTTCATTTTCTTCAATTGAGGTTCCATAAAAGAAATGTATTGGATGCCAATTTTTTCTTGCATGGGGGACTTCTTTAATATGTAATAAGGATAGACTTTCTTCATTAAATTTAATCCCTATCTCTTCAAATGCTTCTCTGATAATTGCTTCAGATGAAGATTCTCCAGGATCAATTTTCCCTCCAATATTTCCCCACGATGTTTTCCATAGATTTCTTTTCTTTGCGTTACGCTTCAACATTAAAATTTTGGAATTATCTTTATTAAATATAATAAGGAAGACTGCTCTACCCCTATCGGGAATTTTTTCCAAAGTTTCTATATCCGATTTTAATGCCATATTATTTTTGATAAATCCTCTAAATGTTTTCTTTGTAGAACTTTATTTTCTTCAAGTTCTATTCCAAGTTTTTTGAGTCCATTAAATATAATAATCTTGTAGTGGTCATATCTTGCCATTGGAACATATCTATTTTTACTTCTGTTTTTAATTATGAATTTACCAGAGTATTCTTTACCCAAGGCCTTTTCAAGTAAGCAAAATTCTTTAATTAATGAGGAAACTTTAAGTCCGTTTTTATCAATATTTTCAATTATGAATTTTAAGTAAATCCGAATCCTATCTGTCTCAGGTATTTCGCTAATTTCTAAGGTTTTTAAATTTAGAATTTTCTTTAGGATTCCTATCTTTCCTTTTTCTATAATTTTTTGATACTTGTTAATTTTTGCCATTTTAATTATCTTTTATAATTAACTCCGTAAAGAGTGTTTTTAAAATTATCTAGACTTATTTTCCTTCGATTGCCATGTTCAATCTTATTAAAAAAAGTTTCCCGCATTTTAGTAAGGGACTCCTCCATGTCTTTAATTAGGTTATCTTTACTCATTTTTTCTCTAAGATATAAAACCGATAGTATGGATCTTCAGGCATCCCATATTCTGATTTTATATCGAAATATTTTCTTAAATGTTTATGTATCAATTTTTTTGAATAGTTTGCTTTTCCAATTTCCCAATAATGGCCTAAATAAAATTTGTGCTTAATTGGCCGTGGTATTGTTAAATTTAATTTTAGATTAAAATTTTTTAATACAGAAATATTTCCCCTAATATGGATAGCTGCATGGGGTAAGGATAAAATTACATATTTTTTCGATACATCTCTTATTTGTTTTAAACATAAATCAAATTTCTCAAAAGGAAGATGTTCAAGAACTTGTGAACAAAGAACTACATCAAATGAATTAGTCTTAAAGTGATTAGATAAATTTTCTACAGAACCAACTACATTTGGAGACAAATTTGAATTGATATCAAATTTCTTAATATTAACATATTTAGAAAGGTAGTCGGAAACAACTTTATTCCCTATTCCTATTTCCAACACTTTTTTTGGAGATAATTTTAATACTTGATCAATTTGATGATGGTACTGAATCCACCTTATTTTTTTATCATAATTGTTATGATACGAATAATTTTTTTTAGACTCATCATAAAAACCTTTTTTACTAACGGGTGTCTGTGCCATTATCTAAATATTTCAAGGAGCTCATTTCTAGCTACTTTTAAATCTCCATTTTTAATTGTATATCCTTCTGCACCCGTTAATTCTAAATAGTGAAAATAATTTTCCCTATTTTCATGGATATCTCGTAATATTTGTTGATAATCGAAACTACGTATTCTACTATCCCTAACTCTTCTTTCTAGAATTTCTTTGGGATCTCCATCTAACAATACAAAAATCTTTTTAGGAATCTCCCTTAATCTAATAAGTTCTTTATCTTCTAATCCTTGATAAAAAATATCGTGCCCGGTTTTCTCATTAATTGCAGCATAATGACTATCAATAAAGACGCTTTCATAATTTATAATCTCTTTGTATATTGCTTCTGAAATTTCTTTTAAACTTCTTCCAGATAATTCACGTGCTATACTTCCGGTGTGAATCCTAGTTCTATTACTTAATAATTCTGGAGTAACCAAGGTAGTCTTTCCTACTCCGCTACAACCTCTTTTTTTAATTCCAATATATCACCCATATCACCTTTTAATCTTATGTCTTAATATAGTTAAAGTTCTATTTAAATATTACCTAAATTTTAATTTCTCCTTAAAATCTTCTATATCTCCAAATTCAAAAACTTCATCAGCAATCCCCTTTCATATCCAAATATCTTATCATATTTCTTACGTTCTATAAACTCCAATAATTTTCATCATAGTAAGGAATATCTTAATTAAAACCAATGTAAAAAACAAAAAGCGTCTCAGCCTATTTAACTTGACTATTCCGACAAACCTCCCATTGTTGTCAAGGTCATTGTTGCCATTAAGACCGTTGTAATCGTTGTTGAGGAAGAGCAAACGGCCCCCAAAAGTAGCCCTTAACACTTTTCCTGAAAACCACCACTGCTCCACAACATTAGGTGTTGCAGTTGAATTTTATAACAGCAAAGCTGTCACAGTGAAAGGGCGTGTAGTTCCAAGCCACTCCATTTTTCATCCAAACTTCATTTTCATCTGAAGATGGAACAGCTGAGACAATTTTTCAAATACCGATTCCTATAAAAGTTTTTCGGGACTATTCGCGAGCGCTTCGCGCCTCCGGCGCTACCCCGACAAACCTCCCAACGTTGCCAAGGACACTGACGCCATAAAGACCGCCGCAACCGTCGACGTTGAGGAAGAGCAAACGGCCCTGGGGTACAGAAGCATCTCTGTCTCTTCCATAAACGTGCCAATTACCTACCTTCCCCCCACTTTTTGCTTTTTCATAATATGCTTCAAGGTTTTCCATTCCTCCATTCCTCACAATAACTAATGGGTTTTCTAAAAATTCCTTTTTCTTATGCCGTCCAGATTCAGTTTCTTTAGCTTTTTCATAAGGCATAACAACTCCAAATTTATGAGGTAAATCAGAAATTCCTCTTTCAATATCTTCATAAGGATAAAGATTTAATGAACTTCCATCTGGTAATCTTCCATCTAATAATCCATCAAACTCATCATCTATATACCTTGCACTATTACCTACAAGTCCTTCGTTATAGGCTTGTCTAATTCTGTCTGGAGTTAAAATTCCTCCACCATTAACAGCAACCACAACAGGTTTATTTTTTGTATAGAACTTTCCTTCTTTATCAACACCAATATTTTCCTCAGTATGTACAGTGTGCCATTTTTTCCAAAATTCATGGCTCTTATCAGCTTTAACTTTAGCAGCTATTAGCTCGGGCATTGTAAAAACTATGCCTTCATCACCAGCATAGTTCAGTGCCTCTTCAAGAGCAATAGGAAGACCAACATATTTTTCACCATCTCTTTCATTACTATAGAAAGTCTTTCCTCTTAAAATATCGTCTAGACTATAATCTCTAGTATCTAAAGCAGGTTGTAAAGGTTCTGGTTGAGCCGGAATTTCCTGTCCTGGAGTCCATTCTAAATGCTTAATCAGTTCATAAGGAATTATTCTTGTCATTTTGATAACAACACCTCCAATCCTGCCTGAAGCATTTTATCTTTGTCATGAACCTGATGATAAACAATCTTTGGATCGTTTTTAACAGCTTGTCCTAAATCATAAGTTCCTCCGATTTCAAACAACACAACATCATTATTTGGATATTGAGCCAATTGCCTCATTTTCTGAGCCTCTCTTTCTGTTCTTCCAGAGATAACCAAGTTTCCATCTGTAACTGTAACATATGCTCTCTTGCTTCCATCAGTATAAGGAACAATATTAATATCTTCAACACTATAGCCATTCTCAGGTTTGAATAGAACTCTTAAAGCATCAGTGTCTCCTCTCCAGAATTCCTCTACAGGAATTTCCTCTGAACTTTTCTGTTTATCTGCAAAATTATGGATTCTGAGTTTAGGATGTTTTCCAACAGCTTTTCCACCTTGGTTTATAGCATCTGTAAAGCCGTATAAAACATGGCTTAACATATCCCATCTACTTCCATCATTAAATCCGAAATTTCCAGCATTTCCATACATAGATCCTGAACTGTCTAAATAAAATTCAGTTAAATCAGGAACATCAATTTCTTGGTCAACATAAACTACATCTTTAATATCTTTTTCTTTCAGTTCATATTCATTTAATCTGAATGTTCCATTTCCCAAATCTATCAGCCAAGGCAGTCTTGTTCTTCTTTGAAGTGTATCAATTCTTCCAAGGTTAATTTTGCTTAATTCATCTCTAGTCAAAACTTTGCTGTTCTTTAAATCCCAGTATTCTCTTTTTCCAACAACCACACTTTCTCCAACCCGATTTCCACCAACAATTCTTACTCTTGGATGATTTCTTTTGTAGTATTCATGCATGGAAAATACATCTAAATTATTTAATTCCTGTTCAGATTTTTCATAATCTGTAACACTATTAGCTTCTCCATCGCTAAATTGCTCTGATTCGCTTCCTTCTTCACCTGCTAAACCTTCAACAAATTCTGCCTGCTCTTCAGGAGTCATATCATCAAGCAAATCCTGTAAGATACTTTGGGGAGATGTTCCACTTCCTTGTTCCTGCATATCTTTCCTTCCTTGTGGCATGTCTTTTTCAACATAAGGTCCAAGAACTTCCATAAATCTTTCAATTCCGTTATATCTGTCTTTTCCGGAAAAAACTTCTCTTAATTCAGTTATGTATTCCTGAACATGTTCTTGTGCTTCTTCAGAATCTCCTGAAAACATTGATTTAGCTCTGTCTACCAAATTTTTATATTTAGGCAAGCGAGCAGGTTTTTTAACAACAGCAGATAATGCTCTTTCAGCAACTTCTACTCCTTTCTTTCCTGTTTTTTCTCCAAAAAATTCATGAGTACTTTCAGGACCATACAATACTCCATATAAAAATCTGGTTGCAGTATAAAAGTTTGTCTTTCCAGATTCATCATGCATCTCCAAAACATCCCACACAGGAATTATATCCTCTTTAACATATCCCTGTCTTTGATTATCTACAGCAAATCTATTATCTAAAATAAAATCCTTAACCCCATTTTGAGAAGCATGAACTTTAACTACTTGATCTAAAGGAGTTAATTCTGGCTCTGCTTTAATTAATCCTCTCCTCATAGCCTGATGGATTTCTTTACTATCGTTTGGATCTCCTGAAACACTGAAAGGAGCTTCAATAGGATGATATAATTCGTGATGTAATAAATATCTTAAAGTATCTCTTGCTAATTCTTCTGGATTTCCATCCCAGTATTTAGTCACTATTGTCTCAAATTTTCTTTGTAATCCTTCATCATTTGCAATATTAGTATTAATTTTTCTCAAGTCAGTAGAAAAAGTCCAGTCTCTTCCGTTAGGTTTAATATCATGAACAACAACAGTATCACTACGTAAAGGAAAGTCTCTTTTAACATCTTCTCTCCATTCTTTTTCTGCCTCGTCCAATAATGAATGCATACTTTTCATATTAATTTATTCGCGAGCGCTTCGCGCCTCCGGCGCTACCCCGACAAACCTCCCATCGAAGTCAAGGTCATCGTTGCCATTAAGCCCGCCGCAATCGTAATTGAGGAAGAGCAAACGGCCCTGTTGTTGATTGGGATCTATTTCTTGAAGTCTATGATAATTCCCAACATCACCTTCTGAATCTTTTGCTTTGTCAAAATAGGGTTCTAAATGCTCAAGAGTTCCAACTCTTGCATGAACTAAAGGATTTTTCATAAATCCATCTTTTTTATGATATCCTGATTTGGTTGCTTTTCCTTCTTCAAAATCCATCACAACACCATATTTTCCAAAAGGATTGGAAATTCTTCCAAGTCTTACATCATCCAAATGGCATAATTCAATATTTTCTTCATCTGGAAGAGTTCCATTTAACAAATTGCCAAATTCCTCATCGGTAAATTTAGCAGCCCTGTAATCAGTTAGCCCTTCATCATACGCTTGCTGTATTCTATCAGGAGTTAATATTCCTCCGCCATGAACAGTAACAATTACCGGTTCTCCTCTACTGGCAAATTTTCCTTCTCTGTCTATTCCAACATCTTCTTCGCTTAGAACAGTAAACCAATTTTCCCATAAGTAATTTTCCTTGTCTGCTTGTGCTTTTCCAGCAATTAAAGAAGGCATAGAAGCAACAACACCTTCTTCAGTTGCATGAGCATATGCGTTTCTTAGTGCTGTGGGTAAATCTCCATCATAGAACGCTTGTCCATTATTTACTAAGTTATCTAAATTAAAATCTTTTTGTTCTGATGGAACAAGTTGTCTCGGTGTTTTTTCTTCCGGTAAATCCTGACCCGGAGTCCATTCCAGATGTTTGATTAATTCATATGGAATTATTCTTGTCATAATAATTACCTCATAATTGAGCCCAATCTATGTTCATAAACGCTTCCAGAGCCTTTATTACTATCATAAACCTCTTCAAATGCTTTAAAACTATTTTCTCCTTTTTCTTTAAGAGCAGTTTTCACATCATCTTCATATTCTTTGCTAAAGTGTTCAAGAGCTACTAAATCCGCTAAAACTCTGGATTTTATAGTTGCCTGACCAGGACTTGAAGTTTGTGTGTTAAAACCAGCTATTCCTTGTTTAAGTGTATTCATATAAGCATCATAACCATGTTTCTGTCCTGCATAAACAGCAGCTTGCCATACAGCCTGCCTCATTCCATATCCTTCAGGAGTTCTCATTGATTCATCATTATGAAGTTCATTGTATGCTTTTCTTGCATCATTCACTAAAGCCATTAAACTTCCATGGTCTGTTCCAGTTATTGTTTTGCTTTCAAGGATAACTCCCATACTGGCAGCAACATCATTAAGCCCTGCTGAGACATTATAGGACTTGTCTTTAATCCCTCTGATAAATCCCAAAAGCCTGCTTAAATCTCTGATCTTTTTCAAATCCCTTCTTACAAAACCGTGTTTTAATTTTCCTTGTGATTCTCTAATTTTTCCATAGTCATTATCATCTCTTAATGAAAATCTGGGCTCAACATCCCCCTGATTCATTAAATCTTTATTTCTTTCAAAAGTTTCTTTAGGGTCATAACCAACATATCCTATTGCAGTATCAATAAACTCTCTTGTCTCTCCATCAAGGTTTGCTGGAAATTGCTCAGGGTCAGTTACTAAAGGATAAACATCTTTCCATGTGCCTTCCATTTCTGAACTTTCCTTAAATCTTTTCCAGAATTGCTCATGCAAATCTCCTAATAATCTTTTTTCTAGTTGGCTTGAGCCAGCTTCACTAACTCCATTTGGAAACTTGAATTTTAAAAACCTGTTTTCTCCTGCAATTGTTAATTCTTGTGCATGACTATGTTGTGCATCCGCAGGATTCATAGCAGCAATAACTGCAAGACTTTTATACCTATCAGTTTCAGGAATTGGTATTCTTAAATATCCCGTATCCCCATTAACGTGAATCTTTCCATCAACAACCTGAAATATTTCATTTTGATCTCCGCAATTTATTTCATCTATAAATAAAGCCCCGTATTTTTGGCATTTTTCGTGGTCTATTCTTGTTTTAGGTATTCCATTTTCTAGGGTGGTAGTTGTGAAAGGTTCAAGAGCAGAACTTCCTAAAACACCCCCACTTAACCTTAATGGATAATGTCCATCAGGACCAAACACAGCATCAAATAAGGCATCACTTGTATAAGTCTTACCAACCCCAGTAACTCCTTCATATAATATATGGAAGTCGTCAAAGAATAAAGAGGCTGTATCAATATCTAATATGTTTACTTCTGTAGAATTTTTACTAGGCAATCTGCCTCTTCCATTCAGAAATTTAACATCCACATTGTCTCCATTAGTAATTTCTAAATAAGGGGTTGGAGAAACAACTTCGTCTAAAGTGCCATAAAGGCTTTCTATGAAATGTTTCCTCATTTCTCTTTGATCAGGGTTTTCACTTGTCATATTAATTATCTCCATCCAAGACTTTTATTTTAATTTCTACCAATGTCTTATGTTTAAGTTTCTCTTTTAGGAAAGCGGGAATTATAATTATATTCTGCGCTCCTTGTTTACTTATTTGTTTTGTTATTGTATATTCTTTCATGTTTTTCCTCATATAATCCACATATATATCCTATGTTATTACCATATAATGTAAAATAAGGGTATTTAAAGCTTTCTATTTTATATCACTCTAGAGTGGTTAATACCCCCGAATCGTATATAAGAATAGAATATTTAGATTTATTAAACTTTTTAAATCAATAGTATTATGAAAAAATCATGGCGACGCCCCCCCCCCAGAACGAAACAATTTCTTGATGATGTTTATGGTGAATTATGTTCTTATAAAAACCTGGAAAAAGCCTTCAATAAAGCCAGAAAAGGAAAAACTCAGAAAGATTATGTTATAGAATTTGAGGAAAATCTCAAGGAAAATCTTTTACAATTACGGTCAGAACTAATATTCTATACTTACAAACCAAGAAAATTAAAAACTTTTATCCTCCGAGACCCCAAAACAAGAAAAATATCAAAATCCAATTTTAGAGACAGAGTTGTTCATCATGCAATCTGTAATATTATAGCCCCTTTCTATAATAAAAGATTCATCTCAGATTCTTTTGCTAACAGAATTGGAAAAGGAACTATTAATGCTATAAAAAGATTTGATCAGTTCAAGAGAAAAGCCTCAAAGAACAATACAATTAAATGTTATGTGTTAAAAGCAGATATTAGGCATTATTTTGACACTGTTAATCATGAAGTTTTCCTAAAAATTCTTAAAGAAAGGGTAAGAGATGAGAGGCTTATCTGGCTTATTAAGATAATTTTGAAAAATCATAAAACATCTGTTAAAGGCAAAGGCATGCCACTGGGAAAGATTGGAAAATGTTCGGAAACCGTTTAATCCCTTTAACAATTTGTAAATAAAAGTATCTAGGACATTCTAAAAAGAGATTAATACTACTTGGACTAAGTTTAATTTGTTTCGTTTTAAGGCTCCTAATCACCTCTTAATTAATTTTGATTCTTGTTTCTACTTTGCCGAGTCCTAATCTTTCTGCAATATTTCGATTACCTTCTAAGAGGGTTCTTCCAAGATCATCACTTGGTTCTTTGCAATAATCTCCATCTCCAACCTTTTCAGAGTAAGTGGTCGCTTCCATTTGGTTTACACCCCTACGGGTTACAATTAGATACTCTCTTGTCTGTCTTTCTGCCATTTTTATCTCCTATCACCCAAATATATTAAAGAAAATGGGTTTTTAAGCGTTATTATGGCTAAATCTTTAAATATTTCAAAGACTTTTATAAAAAAATGAAGAAATTAAAATACTTAAAATGTAAATGTGGGAGTATAGATTTTTCAAATAGAGTTCATTTTGGATTTGATCATAAAAAAGAAAGTGTTTTTGTTCAACAACATGATGGAAGTAATGTAAGTTGTGATAAATGTAATAAGGAATATAATTATTTTAAATTAATTTCATACCCCTATAAAAGAAAGAAGGAGGTGTAAAAATGG
>NZCU01000018.1 GCA_002688395.1 Nanobdellota archaeon
GTAAGTTACAAAGATATTAATAATCCAAAAATAGGTTTAACAATGCGTCAATCTTTACTTGGAAATTTAGCTTGGATAGTAGAAGATAAGAAAAAAGCAAAAGAAGAACCAAAAGAGGATGAAAAGAAATGAAAAGAAAAGTATGTAAAAAATGTAAACTTTTTGTAAAAGAGAGCGTTTGCCCTATTTGCCAATCCTCTGATTTAAGTGAAAATTGGCAAGGACGTGTTTATATTCTAGATGCTGATAAATCAGAAGTTGCGAAAAAAGCTGAAATTAAAAATAAAGGAGAATACGCAATTAAAGCAAGATGAAAGTTCTAAAAGAAAAAGACCTACCTTTACTTAAAAGAAAAAGACTAACTGCAGAGATTGATCACTTCAAAAAACCTACACCTTCAAAACAAGAAGTTCTAAAAACTATTGCAGAAAAAATGAAAGCTTCTGAAGATTCTATCTCATTATTACATGTTTATCCACATTATGGTAGAGAAAAATCAAAAATAATCGCAAATGTATACAAATCTAAAGAAGATTTAGAAACTTTTGAAAAAATTCATAAAAAAAAGAAGAAAGAGAAGAAAAAAACAGCTCCAGCACAAGAAGCACCTAAAGAGGTAGCTCCAAAAGAAAAAAAGGAAGAAGCTCCTAAGGAAGAAGTAAAAGATGGCAAAGAAGAAAGTAAAGAATAAAAAACAAAGTGAAATTTGGAAAAAGTATAAAGTAGAAGGAGATAAAGTAACTAAATCTCGTTATTGTCAAAGATGCGGTCCATCCTCATTCTTAGCAGATCATAAAGATAGATACGTATGTGGTAAATGTGGATTTGTAGAAGTTAAGAAAAAAGAGTAAATATAGTTCTCACGTTACTTAGTATAAAACCCAAGAACCAACCGAAGTCAGTTCCTGGGAAAAAGAGGTGATATATATAATAACGAATATATCTAGTATTTAAACCTTTCGGTCATATACTACTTTAAAATAGTTACATAAAATATACTTAAAACAACTAATTACCATACTTTTATATATTTCTCCTTTATAATTAAAAACATGCAAGAAAAACTTTACAATATGCTTCTACAAGAAGATGAGATAACATGGCAATCCATTATTTATGATTTAGTTAAAAGTGAAGAAATGGATCCTTGGGATATTGATATTTCTTTATTATCTAAGAAATATATGGAAACTCTAAAAAAATTAAAAGAAATGAACTTCGGTATTTCTGGAAAGGTAGTCTTAGCATCTGCAATTCTACTAAAATTAAAAACTCGGCGTTTAGTAGAAGAAGATTTAACTAGATTTGAAAGTATTATTAATCCTCCAGAAGAATTAGAAGATCTTTATGATGACATAGGTTTTGAAGAGATGGAAGATAATAAAATAATAGTAATTCCAAAAACACCACAACCAAGAAGAAGAAAAGTAAGTGTAAATGATTTAGTAGATGCATTACAAAAAGCACTAGAAGTAAACAAAAGAAGAGTTTTTAGACATCTAGAAGATATGCAGTCAATACCAGAAATTGAAGTTCCTGAAAAAAAGATAGATGTATCAGAAGTAATAAAAGATGTATATGATAGAGTGATCAGCTTCTTTAAATCAGGTGGGAAAAAATTAACATTTGAAGAATTTATCAAAAGCGATAGAAGGGAAGATAAGATAGCTACTTTCGTTCCTTTATTACACTTAGACAATCAAAGAAAAATTAATTTAGAACAAAAAGAACATTTTGGTGAAATAGAAATTTTCAGAAGGGAATCTTAACTTTATCTCCAACTTTTATTCCTAATCTTTTACTTTCCCAAGAATTCAATTCTAAAACATACATAGCTTTCTCTTCAGGAAAAACATTAGCACAAGAATCTTCTTTACAAGGTTCTGTGTTTTCATTAATAAACACAATTTCTTTATCTTTATTTATAAAAATTATATCAAGGGATATTAAAGTATTTTTCATCCAAAAACTCCTTCTTTCTTCATCTTCATAAACAAACAACATTCCACCATCTAAACTTTCTCTAAACATAAGCCCTTTAGTTTTCTCAGCAGAACTAACAGCCAACTCAACATTGATGCATTCATTATTAATACAAATTTGAGATTTTTCTTGTGTAATATTATTCAATGTCATAACTATAATAATTATAAGCAAAAAAATGATTATTTTACCTCTCATTTGAATTTATATAAGCACTTATCAAAATCCACTATTTTATTATCTTTAACATTAACCCCTTCTTCTTTAAGTAGCTTAGCTTTCTTATTTAAATTCTTTTGTGATTTACTTCCTGAAAACCCATGTAAAAACCCTTTACTATCAACAACTCTATGACACGGCACTTTAGGTGCATAAGGGTTATTTTTCAAAGCTTGTCCTACTAATCTATATGCTTTAGAATTTAATTTTTTAGCAATATCTCCATAAGTACTAATCTTACCTCTAGGAATCTCTTTGCACAATCCATATACTTTATTAAAAAAATTCATAAAAAAAAGAAAAAAAATTTATCTTAGAACGTATCTTCTAGTAATGTCAGTTCCTCTAACAGAAAATACAACTACTTCTCCAGCATTCCAAGTTTGACCCCTAATATCGAACTCTGCTATTTCTCTATTACATGCAGATGTTCCTCTAGAGACAAATCCTCTATCAGCATCACATTTAGTCCATTCATCTTGACTTTTAGTTCCTCTCTCTATTTTCATATCTATGATGTTATTCTGTTTTCCATGTTTCCCAACAGGATAATTAACTTGAACAGTTATCTTTTTTCCATCCTGAAAAACACTTAAGGAATTTGGTTCAGTAACTACATTTCCAGTAACTTTATCAAAATTAAAAGCAACCAGAGCAACACCCACAATTATTGCTATCGTTAAGAAAGCACGTTTGTCATCATGAAAAACACGTTGTGGTGTTCCATTATTAGTAACTTGTTTTTGTTGTCTTACCATTATTTTTCCCTCCTTTAATTAATATTAAAAAATGCTCTGCCAATAACTTCAGTCACTGCTTTTTCTCCTAATTTAATCTCTCTTTCTATTTGTACTTTATAATTTCCATCAACCCATGAAACTGGCACTGAAAATGATTTTTCCGCAACATTACACAAAGAAGCTCTTCCTCTTGTACATCTAGGATATGTTAATTGTTTTTTATAATGATCTCTTGTATCATCAACTCTATAAAATATGATTTTTTCTTTATTTATTTGTATTAAATCATTTGGATTATTAGAAGAAAAAACTATATCAAAAGTTCCTCCAGAATTAACACTAATTGGAACATCTACAGTTCTTACTAAATTTAATCTTTCTTGTTTAAAATTACTTGGAGAATTTTTAAGGATAGTTTCTCCAGTAAATAAATCTTCATAATTAAAAGCAACTAGCGAAAGTAAAGCAACACCAATTATAATTAAAGGATATTTTGTTTCGTTTTCCATTCTAATTAAGACACTCTAAACATAAAACGAGTCTTGCCTCCTTCAGGTTGTCCTTTTCTATCCATTGCTTGGAAATAATAAATAACTCCGTCATCTAATTCACGATTAGTAACATATAAATCAGCTTCACAAGAATACTCTGAAGAAGATCCTGTAGTTTCACAATTTTCTGTTCTAAAACTATAACCAACAAATTTATCTAATTCTTCCCTATAAACCCTAATTCTTTGATTTGGAAAACTATTTTCAACTCTTAATCTAGCAACACTTCTATCTGTTAAAACATCACCAGCTCTAAGATTAGTAATTGTAATTTCTGCAGGTTTTTCAACTCTTCCTGCATATCCAGTAATTCTTTCAAAGTTAAAAGCAACTAGCGCAACTAAAACAACAATAACAGAATAAACAACATATTTGTTATTTTTTATCTCCATCATATCACCTTTTAATAGTTTCTAGATATCGATAATAGTTTATATATGTTTCTATTCAATAATTACTAAAATTAAGCATTTTTACTCGAGTTTCCCCTACCAATAGTTTCTAATTCATGATTCCTCCAAACTCTACGAATCCTATCTGCTGTATAAGGTAAATGTTTTGCAGCTTCTGAAGGATTACGATTATAAGTTTCATGTTTAGAGACAATTAACTCAATTTCCAATTCAGAAAGAGGTTTAACTTGTCCCCCCATTCTCCCCCTTTCACTATATTCTTCATCAAATTCAGATATAGCTATAATAATCGTATGATCTCTCAAAAGAGACCTATACAAACTTTCATCATGAAGAAAAAGTTCTCCCCTACTCATTTCATGAAGTTCTGGATGTGCAATATAATAATCCAAAGAGCTTTCAAATCCTCTAAACATATAAAAGTAAAATAATTATGATTTTTAAACCTTACTCATATCTCAAAGCATCAACAGGTTTTAATTTACTAGCCTTATAAGCAGGAACAGCTCCAGAAATACTACCTACAATAAAAGCAAAAATTAAGGTTCCAATGATTAAAGGTAATGGAAACCCAACTTTTATAACACTAAATCCAGCTCCAGCAGCTATTATCTCAACTAATTTACTAAATCCAACACCTAAAAATACTCCTATTCCTCCTCCAACAAGCCCCAATATACCAGATTCAATTAAAAATATAATTAAAATATCAGAATTCTTAGCCCCAATAGACTTCATTACCCCAATTTCCTTTGTTCTTTCCAAAACAGAAGTATACATCGTATTCATAATCCCAATACCTCCTACAACTAAAGAAATAGCAGCAATCCCTACTAAAAATATTTGTAAAATATTCAAAATAACTGCAAAAGATTCAAGTAATTCTTTTGGAGTTTGAATAGAAAAATCCTCATTATCTTCCTCAACACCCCTACTTTTCCTTAAATTTTTCCTTAGTTTTTCAGCAACAACTTCAACATCTAAACCAGCTCCAACTTTAGCAAACAACATACTATACTCATCATCAACATCATACAAATCTTCTATAACATCATAAGGTAAGTAAATAGTTTGATCATCTGGTTTATTTCCAAAAGTTTCATAAAATCCAGCTACTTTAAAATCATCATCATTAACTAAAACTCTATCTCTCAAATCTAATTGTTTCTCAAATATATTACCTCTCAAAAAATCATGCCCAAGCACTACCTTCCCTTTTTCTCCTTTTTTTAATTCTCTTCCTTCCTCAATATCAATATTATAAATTTCTCCAACCAATTCATCATCAGCCTCAAACCCTACTAAAGTAAAATATCTAATTATATCATTATATTCTATCTTAGCAACTTTAATAATTATCCCCCCTCCATCTATAATTCCATTCGTGTTCTCAATAATTTTTAAATCATTTTTCGTCAAAGGAGTAACTTCTGTAGTGGGCGCTCCAAAAATTCCTTTAGGTTGTATAATTAATTTATCAACACCGATAGCCTCAAATTGTTCATTTATAGAAGATTCTAAACCTTGGCCTAAAGAAACTAAAGAAACAACAGAAGCCATACCAATAAAAATACCCATCATAGTCAACCAACTTCTCAATTTCTGTTTTCTTAAATTACTAATTCCATATCTAAAAAAATCCCAAATCATTGTCTTAAAGCATCCACTGGTTGTAATTTTGAAGCTTGTCTAGCAGGTAATATTCCTGAAACAGTTCCAATTAAAAATGAAAATACTAAACTCCCAATTACTAGTGTTAAACTAACCTCTGCCAATAATAAATTAGGGCCTAAAGCAACACTTGCTCCATACTCAACTAATTTACTAAATCCAACACCTAAAAATACTCCTATTCCTCCTCCAACCAATCCCAAGATTCCCGACTCTATTAAAAAAATACTTAGAATTTCTCCATTAGTAGCTCCAATGGATTTCATAATCCCAATCTCTCTAGTTCTTTCAAGTACAGAAGTATACATCGTATTCATAATCCCAATACCACCAACAATTAAAGAAATTGCAGCTATTCCAATTAAAACAATATTAACAACATTAAGCACTGTATTAACACTATCTAAAGTTTGCTGAGGTGTTTCAACAGAAAAATCTTCTTTCCCTATATCTACATCTCTGCTTTTTCTCAAAGCCTTTTTAACATTCTCAACAGTTTTATCAACATCTTTTACACTAGTAACCTGTGCAATAATCAAATCAGCTTCATCATCTATATCTAAAATTTCCTCTAAAATTGGTTCATTAACAATAAAAATACCATTTAATTGGGGATTTCCAGCTTTATCTAATACACCAACAACATCAAAGTCATACCCATTTAATTGTAGCTTATCCCCATTGTTAATTACTCTAGGAAATTTTTCTTCTGTATGAAAAGAATTTCCAACAACAACTTTAAACTTATCAGTAGTTTTTAACATCCTCCCTTGTATTAACTCAAACCCAGCAGCATCTATTACTAACTCTCTAGCATCATTTTCTCTGGGCAAAGAAGTAAGAACTTCAACTCTCGATTTATCTTTAAATTCAACATTAACTGCTCTAACATAACGCTTAGCAGCAGTTTTAATACCATTAACACTTTTTATAACTTTAAAATCATCTTCTCCCAATCTTTCTAAGGCCGTACTTCCAGGAGGACCAAATCCAGTTTCGGCTGCTTGCACAATTATTTTATCAGTCCCAGCAGCAGCAAACTGAGACTCAACAGCTTTTTGTAACCCTGCTCCTAAAGAAATTAAAGAAACCACAGCCGCTATCCCAATAAAAATACCCACCATAGTAAGTAAGGTTCTTGTTTTTCTCGCCTTCAAACTATTAAAAGAATAAAGTAAAAAATCGAAGATCATGGTTCTTTTATGAATTTAACAATGGCCTTAACTGCATCATTCAATGTCTTCAATCTAATAGCCTTTATAACTTTCTTTATGAACACTAAAAAATGCCTTACTGTTATTTTCAAAGCCAGAGGTATATTCTTAGTCTTCCTCCATTCTATAACAAATAAATAAATGAAGATAATTAAAACAATATAATAAAGAGTTCCTCCACCTTTTCCACCACCAATAATCCCAAATTTACTTAATTCTTGTCTGGAATAAAGAGGTAAGTTAATAATTTCATTAGTTTCATATTCTTTATTAAAAGAATCTTTATATTTGATAACAAAGTTCAAAGGTAACTCATCTCCTCTAGATTTAACATAAATATCAAAATCTGCTGTCTCATAATCATCAGATTCTAAATTGCCAACGTAAACAGTAGGAACCGATACAATATCATATTTACTACTTTCTTCCAACTCTAAAGATAAAAATTTTGTATCTGCAAGCCCAATATTCACAATTTTAATACTAATTTTTCCAGCATTTCCAGCATTATAAACATCAGAACTTTCTATGCTATATTGTAAATAAGGTTCAGTAGAAACCTTTAACCCTGTTAAAGTATCTATAGCATATTCATTTCCAAACTCATCTTCATAATCTATTTTAAGAGGAATCTTATACACTTTAGGATCAGCATCTGCATTAACAGCTAAATTAAATACTAATTCTTTAGAAGTTCCTTTATTCAAAGAAGTTATACTCCTTTTTGTAGTTGTTTTTATTGGAGTAAATGGTGTGTCACTTGCACTCAAATCAAAATTAATATCTATATTTTTCATTAAAACTGGAACTGTATTCTTCAAAGTTAAAATCATCTCTACTTCATCTCCAGGTTTAATAATTGAAGGATTTGTATTTATTGATACAATAGATAAATCTAAAGCTGTAGTCTCAACATCAATATTTATTGGGTCACTAATATATTTAGTTGCGCCACCTTCTTGAAAATCTATTTTAAGTTCATTAACACCTCTTAACGCACTAATATCAGTTTTTACCTTAAAATTTAAAGAAACTTGTTCATTTGGAGCTAAAGAAACAAATCTTATTATTTTATTTCCTTCTAAAGAAAATGGAAATGATTCTTGTATACTAAAACTTAAATCATTAATAGTTTTCCTAGTATCTGAATTTCTAATAACAGCCGTTAAATCAAAAGTTTTCCCAGGTTCAACAGGAAAAGGATTAATACTTAATGAATCTATAACTAAATCAGGCCCTAAAGTTTCTTGAGCATTTACATTAATTAATAATAACAATAAAATTCCAAATAATAAACCAATTTTTTTCATTTTATCCTCCAATATTTTTCCCATCTTTTATTTTTATCACTCTTTTTGCATATTTTGTTAGTGAATCATCATGAGTAACCATAATTATAGTTTTACCCTCTTTGTTCAAATTTTCTAGAAGTCCCATAATCTCATTTCCAGTTTTAGAATCTAAGTTTCCAGTAGGTTCATCAGCCAAAATTACTTCAGGATCATTACTTAAAGATCTTGCAATAGCAACTCTTTGCCTTTCTCCTCCAGATAATTGTCCTGGTAAATGATCGATTCTTTCATTTAATCCAACTTTTCTCAATAAGTCTTTAGCTATCTTCATTCTTTTATCCCTATTGATCTTTTGAAAAGTCATAGGCAAAGCTACATTTTCTAAAGCACTTAAAGTAGGAATCAAATTAAATGTTTGAAAAATAAATCCAATTTTCTTTCCTCTTATCTGAGCCAATCTACTCTCTCCTAATTTCGAAATATTATATTTTTCTAAAAATATTCTTCCTCTAGTTGGTATATCTAAACAACCTATCATATTCATAGTTGTACTCTTACCACTTCCGCTTTTTCCAATTATAGCTACAAACTCTCCTTGTTTAATTTCTATATTCATTCCAGCTAAAGCAGTAACATCTACCTCATCCATGTGATAAATTTTCCAAACATCCTCTAATTTAATTAAAGTCTTCATGCTTTCTCTAATTTACTATGTGCCTCTTTCACAATTTTATGCATTTTTTCATGTTTTTTTTCATTCATAGCTTTTTTTAAGAATAAAATTCTAAATTTCATCATATCTTTCCCTAATTGTCCAAACGGGATTCTCCCTTGCTTTAATTCTCCCATAACAAAACCTATAGCTTTAGATACTCCAAATTTCATACCAAATAAACTTTCAAATATGCCAATATGTTTAGAAAGATGTTTCATATGTCCATCAACTTGTGACTTCATCTTATTTAATTCTTGAGCACCTTTTTTTGTTATTAAATAAAGTTTTTTCCTTCCTTCTTCCTTAACTTTGATATAATTTCCTTTCTTTAACTCATTTAAAATAGGATACATAGAACCAGAACTAGGTTTCCATCCCAACTCTTTCTCAATTATTTTAATTAAATCATAACCAGTTCTCTCACTTTCTTTTAATAATTTTAAAATTAATAATCTTAAGTGCATCGTTATCGATATATCGGAAGCGATACTTATTTATATAGCTTTCTATAAAATAACTTTTAAAATATATAATATAAAAACAATTAGTTAAATTTATAAACACAATTTCTTAAAAAATAAACATGGCTAAAGCAAGAATAAGTCTGGCAAGTGCTGATATTAATCAGCTTAATGAAATTTGTGAAGCAATAAAAGATATTGCTGGAAAAACAAAAGTTAAACTAGCTGGTCCTATAACTTTACCAACTAAAAAACTTAAATTAACAACAAGAAAAGCTCCAGACGGTGAAGGTAAAGCTAGTTGGGAAAGATATGAAATGCGTATCCATAAAAGATTAATTGATCTAGGTGTGGATGAGCGTGCTTTAAGATTAGTTATGCGTGTCCCTATCCCTGAAGATGTGAACATAGAAATCGCAATGTTAGATTAATCTTCTAATTTTAAAAATTCTTTATATGCATAAAATACTATTTGTGGAGTAACTCTTGCGCTTGGGTGATAATAAGTGATTTCACCTCTTTCAAACTCTCCACTTCCATTATAATCTTTCCAATAAATTACAAAGTGTTCAAATCTTTCATGTACATTAAATCTTTCTCTCATTTCTGATGTTACAGGAAATCTTATTTCCTCTCTCCTTCATATAACCCACGATGCATAGATAAAAACTTACATCCACTCACTAATAGTTCCAAAGAAAGAGCAATAACTAAAGCTTTTGAATGAGCTTTCATGTTTTCATTAAAATAAATTAATGAATATAAAAATCTTTACATTAACTTACCTTGGTAACGCACAAAATAGTAAATATTATATAATTTAAAACATTAGTAAATTCATGGATATCAATAAGAGAAACAAACTTAATGTAATCTCTAGATGGAAAAAATTACAAGATAAAGATAGAAAATTTATTAAAAATAATAGGGAGAAAACAAAACATCTAAAATCTAGAATTTGTGGTTTTTTAGCTGGAGATGGAAATATATTAAAAAGTAATAACAAAACTTGTACACATAACACAGTAAGATTTTTTCCAGATGATAAATCATTAGTAGAATCTTTTAATAAAGCATTAAGTTTAGTCTATAATAAAGAAGCAAAAATTAAAAATAAAGGTAAATTTTATTGGGTTTATATTGATTCTAAAGTTATAGTTGAGGATTTATTAAAAACTACAACTTTTGATAAATTAAATTGGAAAGTACCAAAGATTAAAACAAAAAAAGAAAAAATAGAGTGGTTAAAAGCTTATTTTGATTGTGAAGCTCATGTAAATAAAAAAATAATCGTGGTGAAATCAGTAAATAAAATGGGTTTAGTCCAAGTAAAAAATTTACTAAAAGAATTTGACATAACTTCTAAAATTTATAATTACAAACCAAAAAATAAAAACTGGAACACAAATTTCATATTAATTATATCTAAAAAGGAAGATAGAAGAAAATATCTTAAAAAAATAGGATTTAATCATACCATAAAGCTTAAAAAACTAAATAAAATAATTAACAATTATGCCGCGATCGCGTAATCTGGTATCGCACTGATTATTTTCTAATAGAAAATTTTCGTGAATAAGCCTGGAATTACGTACTGAAAGCTTGACCCATCTGGGTATCCCGGTTCAAATCCGGGTCGCGGCGTTCTTTCAAATACCTTTATAAACCACTTTTTCTTTAAAAAAGCATGAAAAAAGCAATATTTTTACTATTAGCAGTAGTTTTATTAGCTACAGTTGTAAGTGCTTCAAAAACCACAGAAACACTAATAGTAGGACAAAGTTTCGTTCTTAGAGATCAAAATATCACATTATTAGATTTAGATACAAAAGAAGACAAAGTAATTCTATGTATAAATGGAAAAAAAGACATTGTAGCTGATGGAAAAGAAAAAAGAGTAGGAGAAACATTAGTTAATGTTAAAACAGTTTCTCAAAATACAGCAAAAATTGAATTTGATAGTGATTGTGAAGACTGTATTCTAAGTAATAATAATGAATGTTTACACACATGTAATAAAAATTCTGATTGTAATGATAATGATGAATCTACTATAGATTCTTGCATAGGAACTCCAAGAAAATGTGAGTATTTCCAAATTGAAAAAGAAGAAGTTGTAGAAATTGTAGAAGAAGTGAAAGAACATAATATAGTGGTGAATATAGAAGAAGAAATAAAAGAAGTAGAAACTAAAACTAATTTTTTAACAAAATTCTTAGATTGGTTATCTAGTGTATTTAGTTAAGTATTTATAATATTAATTCTTTAAATAACATATGGCAATATCTGTAGAGGTAATAATTTTTTATTTAGTTCTTATAGATAGCATAGGATCTAATTTAGTAGTTTGGTTTGGTGAAAAATGGTACACTAAAAATTTCAAAATTTTCTCTCGTTATTTCCCAATAGCTAAAGGTTGGAGTGCGCTTTATTTAATATTAGTACTATGGATTGGTTCAATATTCTATAGGTCTGGAATTTTGTTTTTTTAAAAAGATATCTTTATATACACTAATTCTGATAATATAATATGGTAGGTAATATACTTAGCAATCGGAGAATCTTAAGAAAAGTTTTGCTTTAAGGTTAAACTTTTTTTGAAAAAGATTCGCTGAGGAAAGTCCGCACACTAAAAAAGGTCACTCTTGCAAAAGAGTTCCAGAAACGGAAGGCAACCACGCAGAAACGACACGGTCTTTTGTCGTAATGATGTTCACGAAATTTCCTGCGAAGGAAACGAGAACTAAC
>NZCU01000019.1 GCA_002688395.1 Nanobdellota archaeon
AAAATTTAACTATGAAAATAATTTAATAGGAAGTATTAATTTAATTAATGAATCTATTAAAAGTAAAATTAAATGTTTTGTATTTACTTCTTCAATGGCTGTTTACGGAACAAACCAACTTCCAATGGAAGAAAATTTAACACCTCAACCAGAAGATCCATATGGTATAGCAAAATTTGCTGTTGAAAAAGACCTACAAACAGCACATGATTTATTTGGAATGAATTTTATAATTTTCAGACCCCACAATGTTTATGGAGAAAAACAACATATTGGAGATAAATATAGAAATGTAATTGGTATCTTCATGAATCAAGCAATGAAAAAACAACCAATAACAATTTTTGGAGATGGAGAACAAAGAAGAGCATTTTCTTACATTGGTGGCACAGCTCCAATAATTGCAAAATCTATTTTTAATAAAGAAGTGTACAACCAAATTATTAATGTTGGAGATGATCAACACTACTCTATTAATGAAATAGCAAAAATGGTATGTGAAGAATTTGGATTACCATTTACAACCCCTCAAAATATAGAAACAAGATATGAAGTAAAAAATGCTTATCCTTCCCATAAAAAACTTAGAGAATACTTTAAAGATTATAAAGAAACTCCTTTAAGAGATGGCATAAAAAAAATGGCTGAATGGGCTAAAATCGTAGGTCCAAAAGAAGGAAAAAAATTCGAAAATATAGAAATAACAGAGAACTTACCACCAATATGGAAAAAGAAAGACTAGTTTTTAATACTTTTCGATATGATATTAATCCATGAAAAAGCTTAATTTATACCTATCTAGCGTGGATAAAATTCAAAGGTACTCTCCAATCTATAATGAGATTTCATCAGAAGAAAGAATATTAGATGTGGGTGGAGGAGATGGAACAATAGCTTTTTTTAACAAAGGTAATGATACAACAATTCTAGATATTAATGAAGAAGAACTAAAAAAATCAGAAAAATTAGGACTAAAAACAATAAAAGCTTCTGGAGATAAAATTCCATTCCCAGATAAATCATTTGACACAGTTTTATCAATAGCATCTTTAGAACATGTCCCTCCAAATAAAAGATTAGAATATTTACAAGAATTAAAAAGAGTAGCAAGTAAAAAAATATTAATTTACTTCCCGACTGGAAAAAAAGCAGAAAAATATGATAGAAAATTATTCAATTTCAGAAAAAAAATAGGTAAACATGATAAATGGACAGAAGAACACATAAAAAATGGACTTCCTTCAATAGACCTAATTACTAAAACATTTTCAAATCCAAAAATAAAATACATTCAAAATGCAGATGTATGGTATCTAATAATGCTTATCCAAACCATACCAATTTTTAATAAATTCCTTCCAGGATTAGTTTACACAATCTTAAAATCTTTAGATAGAAAACCACCATTTATAGGAGTGTTCGTAAAATGCAACCTTTAGTCTCTGTAGTAGTTTTAAACTGGAATGGAAAAGATCATATAGAAGAATGTTTAGGAACTTTATTCAAACAGAGTTATAAAAATTATGAAGTTATTGTGGTAGATAATGGAAGCGAAGATGGTTCTAATTTAACAATAAAAAATAAATTTCCAAAAGCAAAATTAATTGAAAACTCAAAAAATTTAGGCTTCTGTAAAGCAAATAATCAAGGAATTAAATTAACAAAAGGAAAGTATGTAATCACATTAAACAACGATACTAAACTAGACAAAGATTGGTTGAAAGAACTTGTTAAAGTAGCAGAAGAAAATCCAGAAACAGGAATGTTCTCTTGCAAAATGTTATTTTATGACAAACCAAGTCATATAAATTCTAGAGGCTTAAAACTTTATTACGATGCAAAAGCTGTTGATGAAGGATTTGATACCCCAGATTCAGAAAATGAGGAAATAAAAGAAGTATTTGGTCCATGTGGAGGAGCAGCTTTCTTCTCAAAGGAACTAATAGATGATATAAGTTTAGATGGAGAATTCTATGATGAAGATTTTTTCATTTACTCAGATGATTTAGATGTTTCTTTCAGAGCTAGATGGAGGGGTTGGAAATGTTTATACGTTCCAAAATCAAAATTATATCACAAATTTCAAGGAACAACAGGAAAAATTTCTAATTTTGGATTATATTATGGAATAAAAAATAAAATGTTCTTCATAATTAAAAATTACCCACTAACAACGATGGTAAGATACTCTCCTGTTATAGTATCAAGACAATTAGTTTCATTTATTTATTATTTACTTAAACTAAATCCAGCAGCATTTAAATCTAGAATGATGATTTTATACAAACTTCCAAAAATGTTAAGGAAACGTTACAAAATACAGAGCACAAAAAAAGTACCAAATAAAGAATTAAAAAAATGGTTACTATCTCAGTCTTTATTAAAATCTATTTTCTCAAGTTAATATTTATCTTTTATAAATCTATAACTTCTTTCTCATGATCAACGATTTTAAGTTCCTTTGTTTCTTCTAATGTAAACCATCCCATCCCCTGTCCTTCTAAGAGTTCTAATTTCTTTGATGGATCATATTTTTCCATAAAAACATATCTTGTTCCACCAAAAGCTTCAACTTCTTGAGACATAACTAACTTAGGATTTTCTAATTGATAGTTTAATTCTTCTAAACATTCTCTTCTTACAGCTTCTTCTGGAGTTTCTCCTTTTTCTATCCCTCCTCCAAAAATTGACCAATAACCAGGGAGAGTAGGAGCATCTTCTGTTCTATGTTGTAACAATATTTTTCCTTCAGAATCAAATAAAATAATATCAGAGCTAATTTTAGTCATTCTATACTAGAAAATAACAATATTTTAAAGGTTTACTGATTTATTTAAATAAATGGGGTTATTATCTAAGATTTCAAGTGATAAATTTCTGCTAATCTTATTTTTAGTAGTAGTCTTACTAGGAATTTTCATACGTTTGGATAACACTTCTGAAGTAGGTTATTGGGTTGATGATCAAGCAGCCCTACCAGCAGGATTAATGTGGTTTTATCCTCATTCTTATTTTCCAGGATTAAACTACGGCAACCCTCCTTTAGGAGATTTAATCATAGGAGCTGGATGTATGCTTTCAGGAGAAGATTTCTCAGCAGTATCGCAAGTAAGACCATTTTTCTATCCAGACAGATTTGATTTATTAGGAGAACCTTTAGCTAAAGCAAATTTCCAATGCCATCTTCCAATGTATATTTTTGGATTAATTTTCTTTATAGGAGCAATAATATTCGCATTCACATTTTTTGGAAGATACTCAGCCTTATTCCTAACATCTTTCATCTCATTTCACCCCACCGTATTAAAATTCAGCAGATGGATTAAAGTAGATGTAATTTTTTGGGTTTTCATAATTTTCTTTTTGTATTTTCTAATGAAATTTTATCAAAGCAAAAAAGAGAATACTAATTTAACTTTTTCAGCAATTTTCTTAGGTTTATCCTTCGCAACTAAATTCACAGGAGCAATGTTCTTTTTCTTTGCAATGGTTATAATGCTTGACAAATATAAACAAGAATTTTTATCTCTTATCAAGATAATTTGTAAAAAACTAAATCTCACACTATTTCAATCGATAGAATATATTAGCCCTAAAAAATTAATATATCAATCCTCTTTATTTACAATAATATTCGCATTCATAGCATTAATTCCATTTAAATTAAACCCAATGAATATTCTAGCAACACGAGCAATATACCAACAATTTAATGGTGATTTAGGAAAGATAAACCTAAAGATATCAACAATATTCAGAACATTACAAGAATTCGCACTAGGATTAAACGTAATAGACACAATTTTACTTTTATTCTCAATTTATTTATTATTTAGATTATTAAGGCAAGTAGATAAAACAAAGATAGAAAGATTCATCCTCTATTTGATTTTATTATTCGTCATTACAACAATTTTATTCCCAGTTTTAATTCCAGTAGCCAGATCATTTCCATTTTTATTAGGAGTAATCTTTTTAATATCTCTAGCTTTCTCTAACAGAGATTATTCATTATTCAATCTATTTAAAATTAAAAACAAAAAAACATTTTTCTTAATATTCATAGTTATTTACTTGATATTTTCTTCTTTTGTTGCCTTTTCAGCGTCACCATATTTTACAACAAAAAATGATTTAGCTTGCACATTAATGCCAAATAATTCCTACTGTACTCCAAATTTTATTGGCTTTGAGTCAAGAGCATTAGCAGAGTACTTAGCTCCATTAATGACTGAAGAAGAAACTTTTATGGGCTACGCAGGAATCCTATTCTTCCATATAAGACCCGAACAAGGATTAATAGATTATCATTTTGATGAAGGTTTTAGATCACAAGTTGGAAGATACTCAACATTTTTAGAGAAAGCCCAATATTATAGACCAAGCAATAGAACAATTAGATATATTGTATTGCCGCCAGATTATAAAGGAGAAGATGAAGCAACAAGAGCCTTTATAGAACAAGCAAAACCAATAAAAAGATTAGAGTTAAAAGGTAGTGAAGTAGCAATTATCTATGATCTTAAAAATTTAGAATAAAATGGAAGAATCTCAACCAAACCTACAGGATAAAGTAATAGCATTTTTAACAAAAAATACTAACTTAGTTTTGATAGTCATTTTACTATTAGCAATATTTCTAAGATTTAAATATTTGAACATAAACTCAGCAATTTGGTGGGATGAAGGAGAATACCTATCAGCAGCAAAAGAATGGGCATTCGGAATAGATTATTATATCCTACCAGTACGTCAACCTTTAATTTCATTTATAATCTCTATATTTTATAGATTAGGAATAGAAAGCTTAGCAATAATAAAATTCTTCACAGTTTTTTTACCATCTGTAGCATCAGTATTTTTTACATATTTATTAGGAAAAGAAATTTATAGTAAAAAAGTAGGATTAATCTCTTCATTTATGATGGCGGTTTTCTGGGTACCTCTATTTTGGTCAACAAGAATATCAACAGATTTAATGGGATTATTTCTTTCACTTTTAGCATTCTGGGCGTTTTGGAAAGGTTACATCAAACAAGAAAAACCAAAAATATATTTAGCAATCGCTGGAATAGCATTAGCCTTAGGATTCTCAACAAGAGTAGGAAACATTCTTACAATTTTAATTCTAGGAGCATTCTTATTAGTAGTGGCAAGATTAGATTTAATAAAAAAGAATCCTTTAAGATTTTTAATTTATTTTTCTATAGCAGCGATTATTCCTTATTTAATCTACAATCAAGTTAGATTTGGGAACATCTTTGCATTCTGGGGATTATACTTCGGAACAGTTTCATATGTAACAAAAGAATCCATACCTTTCTTCTGGGGATTTTTTAAATTCTTTAAAATTTATCTACATAACATATTCTACATCTTCTTCATAATAGGACTTCTAAGTTTTTACAAATTAATTCTAGGATTTGATTTATTAATTAAAAATAAAGATAAAAAACTACTAGCAGATTTTTTAACACTATTAACAATACTAATCCCCACAATATATTTCACATTTATTCAAAGACAAACTTCCACAGAACCTAGATGGGCTTTAGTAATGGCTCCAGCAGTTTTCTTTGTAACAGCTAAAGGTTTTATGTTAGTTTACAGACAAATAATAAAATACCTTCCAGAGTTTAACTATAAAAAACTAATTTCAATAGCAGCCATAGTAATTTTAATTATAATAGCAGCAGTACCTCAAATACAACATGCTGATGGTTTAATAAAAAATAAAAAAGATACTTATGTACAATTAAAATTCGCAGGAGAATTTATTAAAGAAAACTCAAATAAAGGTGATATAGTTTTTAGTAGCGCAGTACCTCAAAATTCTTACTATTCTGAAAGAAAAACCATAAGTGTTCATGGAGCAGAAGACAAATTTAATAGAGATATTGCAGAATTAAAACCTAAATTCTTAGAAATAACAGTTCTTGAAGGTTATCCAGATTGGGCATGGAGTTGGCCAGCAAGAAATCAAGATTTAGTAGTTCCTGTTCAAGCTTTTTTTGCAGATGAAGCTCAAACTCAACCAATACTAGTTCTTTACCAATTTATTGATTATCCCTCTCAAGAAACCGATACCGTAACTGAAATGGATTCCAATATAGAAGAAGGGCAATAAAAAAATACTAAAAAAAGATTTATTCTTAATAGCTTCATACAAACTAAATAATATAGTAATGAAAATATAAAGTTCTAATGGTATTAAAAACATCCAATGTACAAAAGCTAAAAATATCAAAGCAATTGAATAAAGCACAAACAAACTAGGAATAAAAAATAATAAATTCACATACCCTGTCTTTAGTCTCATCTTCCCATATAAATAAAATTGTTTCAAAAATCCCTTTAAACTATCTCTTCTTTTATGGTACACAATTATATTTGGACTATAAGCAATCTTAAATCCATTTTTCTTTGCATTATAATAAAACTCAGGATCTTCTCCAGGGAATAACCCTGGTTTAAATCTAACTTTTTCAAAAACTTCTTTCTTAACAAAACTTACAGCACTAGAAATAGAATTCCATCCATCAAAGTTTAATTTACTTTTTTTATACCTCTTACTCATTTGTTGAGATCCAAAGAATGAAGCTATAGCATATCCAGAAATTCTAGCAAACCATTTATCATTTTTAGGAGTCAACTGAGGACCTCCAACAATATCTACATCTTTATAGGTATTAAAAAAATCTTCACCATTTTTTAATAAATTTCTATCAACATAAGCATCATCATCTAAAAATAATATAATCTCTCCTTTAGCTTTATCAACACCATTATTTCTATTAACAGAAGCATCAGTTCCTTCCTCAATTATAACTTCATAATCTTTTTCATCATAATCTGCTCTTTTCAAAGACTCTAACACTTCCGCGTTCCTTCCAGGCGCAAGAGGCACCACTATTGAAAATTTAACCATTTCCAAACACCTTATCATAAACTTTTACAACAAATTTAAAAGGAGAATACATTAATCTTAATCTTCCAATAGCTAAAAACATCTCAGGAACAGTTTTCTTAACACTTAACTGACTTCCACCAGGCTCAGCCCATTCAGTTGGAACCTCTATAATTTTATTTCCGTTTCTTTTCATCAAATACAATAAATCTATATCAAACGCCCATCTAGTAATTCCTAATTTATCTACAACCTTTTTCACTACTTCTTTTCTAAACAATTTAGCTCCACATTGAGTGTCATTTAAATTTATCCCAAACAATATCTTAATCATAATATTAAATCCTCTACTAGCTATTCTTCTTGAAATAGGCTGTTTACTTCCAATCTTAGCACCTTTAATCCATCTAGAAGCAATTATTCCATCATTATCCTTAATCTTATCGTATAAGTCATAAAAAGCTCTTGCAGGGGTAGCATTATCCGCATCAACAAATCCAATAAAGTCTCCTTCTACTAGTTTAAATCCTTCAATAATAGCTCCACCTTTACCAATAGCTTCTTTTATATCTAAAAATTTAACATCATGTTTCTTAACAACATCTAAAGTGTTATCTTTACATCCATTTAACACAACAAAAATCTCATAATCTTTTTTTAATTTATCAGAAAAAAACTCAATATATTCCTTTAATGTATCTCCAATTCTCTTCTCTTCATTGTACGCAGGTATAACTATTGAAAGTTTCATGATTCACCCATTGTAATAAATTCATATTTTTTATCGCCCCATTTTGTATAATTTTTTAACATTTTTAACATTTTATCTCCAGTATTTCTCTTAAATAACTCCATAACTTTAAATTTACTAATATCAACAAATTCCCACGGATGGAAAATTAAACAAAGTTCTTTGTTAACTCTAGTTCCAAATTTCCAATACCAAAGTCCAACTATTCTAATCACAAACCAAGCCATAGGAATTCTTAAAAATGGGATAACAGATATAGGAATAACTTTAACATTTTCTTTAAAGAAATTTTTCCTTGTACCAAATAAATTATTATATCTTCCAGGAGCATAACTAGGAATATAAGAACTATCATATTTAATCCCAATATCTTTTAAAATTTTATATTTATCAAATTGTAATCTTGGAGCTCTAAATCCTTTTATTTTTTTATTTATAATTTCTTCAATCTCTTTCTTAGATCTTTCTAATTTTCTCTTAGTCTCTTCTTCACTTAACTTCAAATAATTATCTTTATGTTCATCCCCATGTAATCCCACTTCATGTTTTTCACTAATTTCTTTAATTAATTCAGGATATTTCTTAGCAAAATTTCCAGTAACAAAAAAAGTAGCTTTAACATCTAAAACATTAAGAAGATTTTTTAATCCTTCAAACCCAACTTCATACATTTCCTCATCACTTATTTCTTGATTATATTCTCTAGGCAAATCAAACTCTTCTACATCAAAACTTAACATTATTTTTTTCATTTTGAAAATTTTAATTTAACTAAATTTTTAAGCATAGAAATTGCATGTCCATAACTAAACTTACTACCTTCTTGAAATTTTGAAGAAATCTGACACTCTTTAATATTTTTATCTTTTAATCTATATAATAATTCAATATCAAATGAAAAATCCTTACAAATAAACTTCTTATCTAAATCTAAACTATCTTTCCTAAAAAATTTAGCACCAGCCTGAGTATCTTTAAAATTTAAACCTAAAACACTTTTAACCATTAAATTCCAAACTCTACTTAGAACTTTTCTTACAAAAGGTTCATCAACTTTAAAGATTCCATCATTTTTCCATTTAGAAGATATTACACAATCATATTCTTCTAAACTTTTAACCATTTCTTTAATTTCCTTTAAATCAAAAGCATCATCTGCATCTAAGAAACCAACCCACTCTCTACTAGCTTTCAATAAACCTTTCTCAATAGCCCCTCCCTTACCTAATTTCTCTTTATAATCTAAATATTGATAATTATTATTCTCCTCACACCACTTATCCAATATACTAACAGTATTATCTCTACTACCATTAGAAACAACTATAATTTCACTATCTCCAAAAGTTTCTTTAAGAGATCTTAGAGTTCTTTCTATCCTTTCTCCTTCATTATATGCCGGAATAATTATGGATAGGTTTTTCATGTGTTAAAAAAGTATAGAACAATAAACTTATAAATAATAGGATAACAAGTCCTAACAACATCAAAACAACTTGTAATAGTGTATCATGGAATAAAGTAATAAGTATAATTTCTACAATATTAAACAAAATTAAGATATAAACAAAATTAGTTTTATGAATGGATGCATTATAAAACGCAAGAATATAGACCAATGAAAAAATAGTCATAAAAGTGCCAAACAATCCAAGTAAACTACTCATAGCAAAAAATTCACTTCCAAATAATAAACTTATAGTAAATCTCGGAAATAAAAAGTAAAAAACAGTAATACCTCCACCAAATCCTGTAACTAACAACAAAGACTTATACAATAATGTTCTATGTTCTTTATTTGCAGCATAATTCTCAGCCACTTTAGAAAACATAACCATGCCAATAGATAATGTTCCAAAGAATATTACTTTTCCCAATAAACTTAAAGCAGCATAAAATCCAGCATCAACAGGATCAAAAAAATGTTTAACTAATAACAAATCCAAAGTATAAATACCAGTCAAAGTAACTAAAATAATTAAAACAGGAAAAGAATATTTGTAAATATCACTTCCTTTAAATTTTTCTTTTTTAATCCTAAAATACTTCATTATAAAATAAGCAGTTAATATTATCGCAAAGAAATAAGAAAAAACAAATCCTCCAATTGCTCCACCAACACCAAATCCAAGAGAAACTAAAATAAC
>NZCU01000020.1 GCA_002688395.1 Nanobdellota archaeon
GGATATTCCCCATGTGTAATTTAATTAAAAAGTATTAATTATGAAAGCAAAAGTTTTGTATGTATCACAATCGGGCAAATCTGCATCAGTTGCAGTAGACCAAAAGATGGGCGACATTGTCCAATCAACAACAGGTTTTATTAATCTAGCTGAAGGTTTAGAGCCAGAAATAGGCGACGAACTAAACATTCCAAATGCTACAATAGTATCGACAGTGACTAGTGAAGTGACAGACGAAGAGACTGGGGAAGTGATTAGCTTCACATGGCTACGATTTGCGTAGCCTCAGGCCTTCGGGCCTTAGTGGCCTTTGCCACTTATAACAGGAGAATCTACAGACTATTACTAACTACTATCACTACTTTGATAGATGATAGAGCAGAACGTAGTCTGTTCATTATAACTCCCAGATTATACGGAGAACTATGTATCCATTGTTACCATAAGCAACGTAAGCCTTATGGTTTTAAACACAATCGAACAGTTTAATGCCTAATCTGAATGAAACTGAGCAAGCATAGTCTTAATTGACTATGTTTGTTCATTTCTTAACTACAAATTATAAGGCTATCATTAGTATAGTATAGCCATAACATTAAATCATAACATAGTTTAATAGGATGTATACTGATGTTTAGTCGGGAATTCCCTTTAAAAGAAAAACACTTATTGGCGCTTGCTGTAAGAGATGCATTGAGATATGCTGTGATGATTTATTTAACTAATTAGTATCAGGTTTACTTTAATAACCTTAAATGATATATCATCATGGAAAAATACTAATTAGATAAAAGAGTGAGCTTGAGAGATAATGGTCAGACATTCGTAAGGTATAAAGGTAGTCCAAACTTTACACCATTATTCTCACTCTTAATATTTAACAATTAAAACATATCAATTATGATAGTAATACTAATATGTATCCTCATCTATTATACGGCATTAGTAGTTTATAATGGTAACTTAGATGATGATATCAATTAAAATAACATTATCCTTATAAATACATTGAAGCCCGACGCTCTGGGTTGGCGATTAAAGCTGTGGCGAGTAAATATACTAGTTAAAGTACGCTAATGTATTTGTAATGGATATTAAAACATTTAATTATGAAAGCAATAGACATTAGATGGCAACATGTATTAAAAGATAAAAGAAACAAGAAAAAGAATAATAACGCACAACTAAAACATAGAAATCGTGGAATCAACAATAAATTTAGACATAAGTAAAAAGATAAACTTAAAAATAGAGTTTGGTCCTATAATAGGAGTATTTATATTAACAGAGAAGATGGTAAGAGGCAGAACATTTGTATTTGCTTTACCATTCACAATATTTACACTGGAAATACATAATAAACTGCCTTTAAAAGATAAAGAGTGATGAAGACAATAATAAAGACAGTAAGAAGGATCAAAAGATCTGATTTAGCAGTATACATAGTCAATACAATATTAATAGTAGCAGCATTAGCATACGCATTATTAATGTTTATGGCTATGTGGTGCTACATATAATTAACTAGAATATTAACTAACAATTAGAAATCGTGAAGAAGATAATAAAAAGAGAATTGATAGCATTTTGTAAATATTGGTTGCTACTTATAGCAGTAATAGTACTATTTTGTTGTATTTCATGTGAAGCTAAAACTGAACATAAAGTACATGATGATAAGATATTAGTAGACACTAATATAAAAGGCAATCCAGAGTTATCAAAGGCTGCAAAAAGTATAGTGGATGGGTCTATAATTTATGATGGATCATATTATAAGATAAACTATCCAATGGGAGATGTTAATGAAAAGATAGGAGTTTGTACTGATGTAGTTATAAGAGCATATCGTAAATTAGGTATTGATTTACAAGAATTAATAATTAAAGATATGTTATCAAATCCTGAACATTATAAAGAAAAGGCTAATAAAAATATATCACATAGAAGAGTGCCTAATATGATGAATTTCTTTGATAAATATGCAGATAAAAAGATTAAAGGGATGAACAATAAATATTACAGTCCTGGAGATTTGGTAACTTGGAGAATAGGTATTAATAATCATATTGGTATTGTTGTAGATAAAATAGGACCAAGTGGTAATTATATGGTAGTTCATAACATAGGAGCAGGACAAAATATGGATGACTGTTTATTTAACTGGAATGTAACAGGACATTGGAGTTATGATGGTCCTAATTTATTCGATAAAGATAAAATAGAACCTAAGAGATAAATAAAATATGAACAAGAGAGAGAACTAGATAGTTGTATGAAATATTGCGTTAGTAGTACATATACGGTTATGCAATCTCTCTTGTTCATTTTATAACATTAAAACAAATATTATGGGACATATGAAAATGGTTAGTATGTTAATCGATAAGGGTAGAGAACTCAAGATAGCATATGATAGAGCCGTAAAAGAGAAGGTGGAGAAATTTGAGTTTGATGGTGGAACATATTACACAATCTATGCGAAACACGTATTAGATTACATAGAAATGTATAAAAAAAAGATAAAAAGATGAACACACAAGAAGAATTAAGAAAAGAAATTGTATCTTTACAAAAAGGTATGAAATCATTATTAAATACAGTTAATACTATATTTGATATAGTTAAAGATAACAGAGAATTTATTCAAAAGAATGCTGATCTGTGTTGTAAGACAACAAAAGTATTAAAAGATTTAGCTGACATTGCTGGTAATACTATGAAGGTAGATGCTGAAGAAATCAAAGTATCTAATAAAATGAATGGTGGTGTGCCTAGTATAAAGAAACCTACAAGTATGAAAGATGTAGGTTTAGTAGATTTAAGTTCACCTAAAGCTCAGAAAGAATTTTTAAAGAAAGTAGAGAAACTTAACAGTAAGTACAATGAAAGTTGAATTTATAAAAGACAATAAAGAGATAGAAGTAGTAAATGTAAGACTGTCAGACAATCCTGATGCTGAAATTCTTCAGGATGAGTCTGGAGTGGATGGATATATTAATATTACAGATTCTGATCAATCAGAGCCTATAAAATATTACATCATAGATTTTATGAGTATCCATTCACCGTTGTCTTTACATAGATCAAGAATAATGTTTCAATCATTAAATAAAAATGGTAATCCTGTTTGGAGAAGAATAACACCCAATAAAGCAAAAGAGTTTATTGGATCAGTTATACCAGGAGATATAATTACAAGAGAAGTAATACCTTATAAAATAAATAATAAACTAGTAAATGTTGCTACTTATGTAGTATTACCAGGAGAAAATATTTATAAGGTATTTCAAGGCCACGGTCATATAATAATAGAGAATAAATTAGAAGGTATGTCTATTATAAAGAAAGAAACAATGGTTGATGAAATAGATAGTTCAAAATATCAATTAGTATGTGATATGATAGAGAATATTAATAATAAAACAGACAAGAAAGATGAAGTATAATATAAAATTTAATCATAAAGCTAGTAGTTTACATAAAGCAATAAAGACATCTATTAATATGGATGATGTTGCTAAATATATGAGAGAAAAATTACAAAATGGAGAAAAACAAAAAACAGAAGCTTTAGAAGACACATTAAATAAGTATGATCCACAAAGTCCAGAAGATTTATTAGCTGTAGGTGTAATATTAGGAGGATTAAATGGAACAGAACAATTGATTAGTCATGTTAGAGATGCAGATATTCCTCCTGGTTTAATGAAAGAAATGTTTAATAGTCTATTAAGGAGAGCTTTTGGATCAGATTCAGATATTAATCTATCCAATATGGAATTAAATAGAGAAGGATTTAAAGAAACAATGGGTGATGATAAACACGACTTTTAACATATTATTAATTTATAACACACAACATTATGAGTAAACAACAAATAAACAACAAGAATTATGATTTACTAAGATCTAAATTTAGTAATACAAATGAATTAGTAAAAATATGTGATGATTTTAGAAGATACAAAGATTCTATAAATGGCATATGTGAGGCAATACTTGATATAGATAAAAGTGATAATATTTTAAGTAATATATCAGTAAATATAGAAGTTAAAGTTCCAAAAGATAAAGATAATATGTTAAATGAAAAACCAAATGATATATTAAATTCATTAGCTGATGCTAATAGTCCAGAAGAGTTTATGAGAAAACTAGGTAGAGTGGATAAATACATGAAAAAGAATGATAGAGTTAAATTAGATAGTTTTCATTTAGATCTTAAATCATTACCTGATAAGGCATTAATAGCTATACTGATGAGAACTAGAGATGTAATAGAAAAAGAATTAGAAGAATGTATAAACAAATTTGATAAATTGTTTAAATAGATTTCTTGTTGTGTGTTGGGAATAAAGAATGGTATACAAGTATTACGACAAATATGAGTGTGCCATTCTTTTATTCTTTTATTATTAATAACTAAAAATAAGTAAATGGAAATATTAACATACTTACTAGTATATATGGCAGGAATGATGACAGGAATATATGCTTATTATAAAATTGAAAAAGATGACTGATTTAACTAAATATTTTGTCAACCAATTTAAAAAAGACAAAGAGTGGGAAAAGAAACAAAAATCCAAACATATAGATCTAAATAACTATTTTAAATATAGTGGTGAAGTAGAAGAAGATAAAGAAATATGGGAATTTAAATCACAAAGATCATCTAAGTATGTATATGATGAGAATAAAAGATGTCACACACTACATAAAATAAGAGATAATAAAAAATAATGTAATTTAGTTGTTATTTATATTATTATTTATATATTTGCCAAAATTAATAAACAAATTAAAATGAAAAGGCGAGTTATAAATATATTAAATAATAAAGGACAAAGAAGAACATTTAAGTTTCTATCTGATAATGAGTTAGGTATAATAATATATTCTGATGATAAACCATCTATTACAAAAACAGAAACAATAAGTAGTATGTTTATATCTAAATTAGAATATATAGATGGGCCAGTTATACAAGCTGGTAATCATATTACTTTTAAAGATCAAGGTAAATATAAAGTATTAAATATACACAAAACTGATTATGAAGATAAACCTAATTGTTATTATTTGGATACATTAAAATTAGATTATCATGAGTAAAGAAAAAAAAGAAGACAAATCAGTTGAAAAAGAATTTAAATTCTCAGCTAGTCCTGTTAGGCAGGAAGGAGAAACTTACGAAGAGTATAAAGCTAGGCGTAAGTTAATCAAACAAATAGATAAGAATAAATTAAAAGGTAAAATACTATGGCCCAGTCAGTTAATGGGTACAAAGTTTAAAGAGTTTAATGGTCAAGAAGACGAAATGGTTAAACAAACAGTTGACATGATCCAAAAATATAGAGAAACAGAAGAAAATAAAAACGAAGAATCTGAATAAGCAGATTTAGTTATAAGTTTAGTTAGTTATTATTTATTAAGAAACAGGGCACTTATTTGTCCTGTTTTTTTATTAAAAATTATAAACATGGGACAAGAAAAATTTGATGAGTTTAAATTAAAAATATTAAAACATGTAACAGATAAATGGATGGAATATAAAGAATATCCACCACATTTATTTTTTATAAATGAAAATGGAGGCAGAAAATCATTACCATTACCTATGGAAGGATTTCATTGTCCTGAATCAAAAGAAGCATTAGTTGCAATGATAGTAGATATGTTATCTATAATTAAAGCTCAAATGTATTGTGTAACTACAGAAGGATGGATGGTAGCATCAAAAGACGGAGAAGCAAAATTAAAAGATGAAAATGGAGAATTTATAAGACCATCACAGCATCCTGATAAACAAGAAGTATTAACTTTTATGTTTGAATCTATAAATGGAGATTCAGATATGATGACATTATTAAATAATAATGGTAAATTAAGTCCACATAATCCAGGACCAGAAGTAGGAGGTGAAGGAGGAGATATAAAATTAAAAGGGTTGTTTACAGGATTATTAAAAAAATCAAGAGAAAATGATAAAAATAGTGAGTAACAATTTAACATTAGATGATAGTTTAATACATAGTGATATTGAAATTACTACTATAGATGAAGTATTTGATTACTGTTCTATATTAACATATATAGCGGTAGATACAGAAACTGATGGTGTTGACTGGCATAAAAATAAAGTGATCATGTTGCAAATGGGAGATGAAGACGTTCAGTTTGTAATAGATACTAGAAACGTTAATATTGAAATCCTTCGTCCTATATTTGAATCTAGGAGTTATGTAAAATTATTCCAAAATGCTAAATTTGATTACAAGTTTTTATTAAGTTCATTTGGATTTAGAACACAAAATATATATGATACTATGTTAGCAGAAGTAGTATTAAATTGTGGTAAACTAGGATATGGATATAGTTTAGATAAAATACTTAAAAGATATTTAAATATAGAAATGGAAAAAGAAACTAGATCAGAGTTTAGTAAAATTACTGATGGTAATCCATATACTTTAAAACAAATATCTTACGGTGCTAAAGATGTAGAATATTTAATACCTATAATGAAAAAACAAATGGATAAGATTCATAAATTGGGTCTTGAAAGAGTTTTAAATTTAGAGAATAGAGCATGTATAGCATTTTCTGAAATAGAATATAATGGATTAGGATTTAACAAACAATCATGGTTAAATTTAGCAAAAGAAGCTGAAGATGAATCTATTAAATTAGGAGAAAATTTAGATAATATATTATTATCTGAAAGTAAGTTAGAATGCTTTAAACTACCTGGTATTCAGTTAGATATGTTTGGCGGTAAAGAAAGGGAAGTAGGAGTTAAATGGTCTTCACCGTCACAAGTAACAAAAGTTCTGCAGAAACTGGATCCAAGTCTAGAAAATACTAGTATGAAAGAATTATATAAAAGACAACGTAGTCATACATTAATTAAAACTATAATAGATTATAGAAAGAAAACTAAGTTAATGACTACGTATGGAAAAGACTTTGTTAATTATTTAAACAAGAATAGTAATAGAGTACATACTGTATTTTGGCAAATATTAAATACTGGTCGTGTGTCTTCAGGTCAACGTGGTAAATATAGTTACATGAACTACCCAAATATGCAGAATATACCAGCTGATAATAGATATAGAAATTGTTTTCATGCTGAGAAAGGATGGAAACTAGTAACTATGGATTACTCAGGACAGGAGTTAAGATTAATAGCTGAAGGGTCGAAAGATCCAACATGGATTCAAGCATTTAAAAATGGAGAGGACGTTCATGGTAAAGTTGCATCTTTAGTATTTGATATAGATATGTCTGAAGTTAAAGACAAACCTGAATTTTTAAGAGGTAAATCATATAGAGATGTAGCTAAAACTATTAACTTTGGTTTAGCATATGGTATGCAATATACTTCGTTAGCTAATACATTAGATATACCACAGACAGATGCAAAGCACTTCATTGATAAATATTTTGAAGAGTTACCTGGTATAAAGAAATTCTTACATGCATTAGGTAATTATGGTAAAAAGAATGGACATATCAAAACATTTAAACCGTTTAGAAGAGTTAGATGGTTTGAAGACTGGGGTATGTTGAATGCAATGGATCCTGGAACTAAATTTAAAAGACTAGGTGAAATAGAAAGAGCTTCAATGAATACTCCCATTCAAGGGTCAGGAGCTGATATGATTAAATTAGCATTGGCTTTAATATCAGAAAAAATCTCAAAAGATAACTTATACGATAAAGTAAGAATAGTATCTCAAGTACATGATGAGATAACGTGTGAAGTAAGAGATGATTTCATAGATGAATGGAAGTTGATCCAAGAGGATCTGATGGTATCTGCAGGAAAAGAGATATGTCAATCAGTAGATATGGTAGTAGATGGCACTACAACGCAAGAGTGGTGTAAATAATAAACAAGGGATAGATGATTGCGGGGTGACACATTCTATGTAATAGAATCATGTATAATAAGAGACGACAGTTATATCAAGGATTTAGAGATCGTTAAATCGAACAAGAAATCAGTTTATAACAACAGATTCTCTTTCCCCCCTCTCACTCCCATAAAATAAAATAATATGTTAGAAATAGTAATGTTTGGAATTGGATTTGTATCAGGTATGTATATACTTACACAAATAGAAAACTCAATAGATAAAAATATATATAAAGGTATATGTTGTTTATGTGAAAAACCATTAGATGAAGAGAAAACAAAAGATGGTGAAGTATATTATAAAGGAGGTAATAATGCAGAACCTATAAAGAAAGGTCAATGCTGTAATCATTGTAATACAACTAAAGTAACACCTCTAAGAATGATAGATTGGGGTGGTGAACGTGGTACTCAAGCTTAATAAAAAACTAAAAAAATATGACAAATAAAAGAGCAAATTCAATGGGAATATTAGTAATGATATTAATAATTACATTAATTACATTATTATCTTCATGTGGAGTTAATAGAGGATTAACTAATGAACAAGTAAAACATAGAGATAATATAGATTATGAATTAGATAAATTATATTTAGAATATAGTTATCGAAGAGATTCGTTAATAATAGAATTTTATAAAAAATAATTAAATATGGGAAAGAAAACACACGATCATGAAGAATGGCATAATAAATTTAAAGATTTAGATCAAGTAGTAATAGCAGAAAGTGAAGACGAAGAAAAATTAAAAAACGGTGTTAAAAAAACATTAAAAGAAAATAGTAAATTAAAAAAGATAACACCAATAGTATTTGATAAATCTAGAAAAGTATTTAAACAAGTATTAGGTAAAATTAAAAATATAATAACTTCAATATTATGAATACTAAAGATATAGAACAAAAAGAACATATAAATAAGTGGGTAGAAAAAGGATGTAAAGGTACATCTATAGCGGCAACAGGTATAGGAAAGACAAAAATGGGACTCATGGCTATTCAACATATACTAGATCAGGATCCTAACAATAGAGCATTAATTGTAATTCCTACAGAGAATTTAAGAGATAATGAATGGCCTGATGAAATAAAAAAATGGAGTATGTCTAAATATAAAGATAGAATAGATATACAATGTATACAAACAGTATATAAATGGAAAAATTATGATTGTTCTATTTTAGTAGTAGATGAAGTACATACTACGTTATCATATGAATATAGAAATTTATATGAAAATAATAGATTCGAGAATATGTATTGTTTAACAGCTACTCCACCAGAAAATGATGAATATAGATCTTATCTTAAATCATTTGCTCCAATAATTAAGAAAACAGATACTCTTGACGCTTTAGATATGGAATTGATATCTCCTTATACAGTATATAATTTAGCTGTTAGTTTTACAGAAGATGAAGTAAAACAATATAATAAATATGATATATTATTTAATAAAGCAACTAATGAATTAGGAGGTAGATTTTCTGCTTTTCAGAATGCTACTAAATATAAAACATCTAGTGATAAAGAGAAAGCTAAATGGGCTAATATATTTTATTTATCTATGCAAAAACGTAAAAAAATATGTTATAATGCTGAAAATAAAATAGATATAATAAAAAAGATTGTTAATAAGTTCCCTGATAGAAAAGGATTAATATTCAGTGAAAGTATTATATTTGCTGAAGAACTACAAGGTGCCTTAGGAGAAGAATGTATTACTTTTCATTCAAAAATGAAATTAAAAGAGAAGAAAAATGCTCTAAAAACATTTGGAGATGGTCGTACAAAAACAAGACTAATCAGTTCAGTAAAGGCTTTAAATGCAGGATTAAATGTACCTGAGTGTTCTTTAGGAATATGTGCAGCTGGTAGTTCTAAAGCCTTAGATAATATACAGAGAAAAGGTAGAACATTAAGAATGGTAGAAGGCAAAGAAGCTTTATATATAAATCTGTATGTACGTGGTAGTCAGGAAGTTAAGTGGGTAAGAAAGAGAACTAAAGATGAATTTAATTGTAAATGGATAGAATCAATAAATGAAATAGAATTATGATAAGTTATATTGGAGGAAAAAGTAGAATGGCTAAATGGATCTGTAAATATATTCCAGATAATATAGAAACATATGTTGAGATTTTTGGAGGAGCTTTTTGGGTATATGTCAAGGGAGATATACATGAAAAACCTCAACTAAAAGAAGTAGTATATAATGATAAGAACAGATTTATGTCTAACTTGTTTAAATGTATGATAGATTGTACTTACTTTAGTACTCGTTTATCTAGTAAACCTTCACAAAATAAAGAAACTTTTGATAAATTCCAAAAAGAACTATCAATAGTAGATCCTAATTTTGATATGCCTAATCATTCACTAGCTATTAAATATGCTTATTTAGCTACACAAGTATTTAGTGGTAGTAAGATATTAGAAAGTAAATTTATTGATTTAAAAGGAAAATATGGTAGTAAATATGATGCCTTAATAAATAGATTAAATAAACCTGATATACAAAAACGTCTATCTAAGATAACTGAAGTAGAGAATAGAGAATATCATGAAATAATTAATATATATGATTCTCCAACTACTTTCTTTTATGTGGATCCTCCTTATTATAAAAAAGAAAAATATTACTCTGGTAAAGGTTTTTCTACAGGAGACCATCAAATATTATGTGAAATGTTAGGAAGAATTGATGGATTATTTGCATTATCTTATTATGAGTTTGAAAAATTATCTGAATGGTTACCTAAAGAAGATTTTAATTGGGTCGAAAAAAAGTTTACAAAAGCTTCTGGAGCAAAAAAAGGTAGAAAACAGAACAAAGGAACTGAATTATTAATTATGAATTATGATATATGAAAACAAGTTATTTAATAAACCAAGTAGTCACAAAATTAGGACAAATATTACAATCAAAAAATAGTGATTATGGTGATTCAGCAACTCAGGGAGAATCTATATTTGCAACAGATAAAAATAAAAATTCTATGACAGCTAAACAATTTGGAATATGTTGTAGAATAGATGATAAACTCTATAGAATTAAAAATGGAGGAGTTACAGAAAAAACAGGAGACTCTATATGGGATCTTGCTGGTTATTTTATATTATTATTAATCTCTTTAAACTTTACTAACTATGATAAAACTCTTGAAAAATCTAATAAACCCGAAGAAAAAATGGATTAAAAATATTCATGTAGGAGGAAAAATATATACTATATATAAATCAGAACCTTCTGAATATTTCTTTGAAGAAGAAAAAGATCCTAATATTCATCTAAAAGAAATGCAAGAAATAAGTTATAGAGATTTATTAGATAAACCTTTTAAATCATGATTGCGTTTGGTAAACCATTTATTAACATGTTGAAAGACAATGAGTTAACATTAAAAGAATATTTTATTTTATATTGTTATGCTTATGATAAAGTATATTTATTAAGAGAATATATTTCTGTAGAAACTATTACTATGAAAGATGTTGCAAAATTAGTCGGGTTAAAATATCTTATGGTAAAGAGAGAAGTAGATGATATAGACTTAGATGGATTTAAATGTGCTTCTAAAGGTACTAGATTTATTAAAAGTATGGTAGACAGTTTTCAAGATGCTAAAGCTGATAATCTTTTATTAGGAGATGAAGATTTAGATGATCTTGCCATGGAAAAATATAATAAAGAGTTTACAGAATTTTATGAAATATATCCAGCAACTGTTCTACGTATGAATGGTAATGAAGCTAGTTTAAGACTACAGAAAAAACTATGTAAAGAATTATATATAGATATATTAAAATCTAATAAATTTAATCATCATAAGATGTTAAATATTGTTAAATATTATATATCACAAAAGAAAAATAATAATAGTTTACAATATTTAAAAACTCTTAAAAATTATTTGAGAGATGAAGTTTATGTAGATGTACATGATCACATGGAACTTAAAAATGAAAACAACAACAAGAATATAAATTATGGGGGAAAAATCGTCTGAGAGAAGTTTAACATTTTCTCATATACGTAATGCTGGTAAAGAAGTATTAGAGTATATGGATCAAAGAAGAAAAGGATTAGCTACATCATTAGCAACTAGATGGAAGAAATTTAATAGGTCTACAATGGGTGGATTAGATTGGAATGTTATCATGACTATTGCAGGTATGTCAGGTTCAGGTAAATCATCAATTGCTAACGATCTGGAAACCAGTTTGTTTGATTGTAATCCTGATGAAAATTTTTCAGTATTATCTTTTAACTTTGAGATGTTAGCTATGAAACAAGTTGGTAGGAAAATATCACACAAATTATATAAAACTGTAAGTGAATTATATTCTAGTAATGAAGATTTAAATGATGACATGTATCAAAGAGCTGAAAATGTAGTAAATAGTATATCAAATAAATATAGTATATATTATGTAGATATACCTGGTACTGTAGAAGAGATGTATAATACTGTAAAAGTATTTCATGAAATGAGACAAGAAAAAACAAAAGACGATGAATACGGGACCATTGTTATGATAGATCATACTTTATTGACTAGACATAGAGCTGGAGATAGTGAGAGAGAATCTTTAGTAAAGTTATATAGAATGATGATGTTACTTAAAAAGGAACTTAAATGTACATTTATAGTAATAAGTCAGTTAAATAGAGAGATAGAAAAATCAGAAAGATTGACAAATCCTATGCAACAGTATCCTATGAAAAAAGATATATTCGGATCAGACTCTGTATACCATGGGTCGGATTATATATTAATAACTCATAAACCATATATGTTAAACATGCAAACTTATGGACCACATCATTTACCTGTTGTTAATCCAGATAAAGATTCACAAGCTATGATATACTGGCATATATTGAAAAATAGAGACGGTGAATCAGGAATTGTAATGCAAATGACTGACATGCTTAAATACAATAGAGTAGATGAGTATATTAAAAAAGAAGATAACGGACAATTAGAAATCAAATAAATAAATAAATATGGCACAAGAAATTTTAATCATTGGAGAAAGTGGATCTGGGAAGTCCACAAGTTTAGAAAACCTAGACCCTAAATCAACATTTATAATTAATGTTGGACAGAAACCTATGCCTTTCAGAGGATGGAAAGGTAACTATAAAAAATTATCTAAAGAAACACCAGATGGTAATTATATAGAAACTGATCAATCTAGTACTATAGTTCAAACTATGAAACATATTAATGAAAATATGCCTAATATTAAAACAGTAGTAGTAGATGATTTTCAGTATGTTATGGCAAATGAATACATGCGTAGAGCTAATGAACGTGGATTTGATAAATTTACAGAGATTGGATTACATGCTTGGGAAGTAGCTCACTCAGGTAAAAATATGAGAGATGATATTACATTTGTAATGATAGGTCATGCAGAACAATCAACAGATTTATCAGGTAATAGAAAACTTAAATTTAAAACAGTAGGTAAGTTAGTAGATAATGTTATAACTATGGAAGGTATGTTTACTGTAGTATTATTTACTGATGTATCTATTAATTCAGATGGTGAAAGAGTTTATAACTTTATTACACAATCTGATGGTACTACAACAGCAAAGAGTCCAAAAGGTATGTTTGACTTTAAAATACCAAATGATATAGAAACAGCAATAAAGAGTATTAATCAATATTATAATTAAATTATGAAATTAGTAGGAAAAAGAGTAGAAAGATTAAATTCTTTCGGAGATAGCTTAGCTATCCAATTAAGAGATGAGGGTCAAATGAGATTATCCCCAGCGTTAATGTCTAGATTAAAAGTAACTGCAGACAATAACAAAATAGGTATAGCTTATCCTGACGAAGGAGAAAAAGATTTACATATATATGTAGCACCTGATGGTGATGGTGTAGCAGTAAACAAACAAGGATATATAAAAAATATACCTCATAATAGAGATTTGAGATCTCATATGGATCTTTCAAGTACTGGAGAGGAAGATTTATATATATGTGAAGAATCTATAGAAATTCCAGAACATCCTGGATACACATTTTACAAAATAGTATTAGATACTTATGATGAGTGGGATGTAGATGATTCAACTGTTGTAGAACACGATATTCAAGAAGAAGACACAGTTGAAGATCATACAGACGATTCTCAGGAAGTAGAAGAGACTGATAATGAGATAGTTACAGAAGATAAAGAAAATGACGAAAAGTTTGAAGATTTCGATCTAATTTAGTATTTTAGCAACCAATTTAAATTTAAATAAATAATTATGTACAAAATCAATCAAAGCACAAAAGTGCAAGAAAGTGGTGGTTCTTCAGCCATACCAGTAGGTATAAATGAAGGATGTTCTCTAATGAACATATCTAAAGAAATAACTAAGGATGGTAATCCTTATCTATGTTTCTTATTTAACGATTCAAATGGTAATGAGTTAAAACACATGGAATTTGATGTAAATCCAGAAAGAGTTAATCCTAAACCAGGAGAGTCTAATGATGAAGCAGTATCTAGAAGAGTAAACAATATGTTAGTTAGAATAAAACATATATGTACTAAGTTTGTAGATCCAGACTCTTTCTCTGTACAAGGTAATAACTATGACGAACTATGTGATAGTTTAGTTACTTTTATGGGAACAAAATTTCAAGGTGTTCCTGTAAGACTGAAAGTGGTATATTCATGGAATGATTATTCTAGTTTACCAAATTTCTGTCCATTTATTGAAACTATGGATACTAATCCAAGTGGATTAAAGATTAATCCTAAATATGATAAAATGGAAAAAGATAGTGCAGAAGCACAAACAGAAGTAGCATCAACAGACAGTTCTGATCTGCCATTCTAAAAGATCCACCTTGATTCAGAAACTGAGGAGATAACAGAGGCCTAGAGGACGATTAAGTTCATTCCTAGAGGACGAAACTCCTCTTTTTCTGTTTCTTAACATAAAAAATAAGATATGATTTATAATTTAAGCAATGTCAAGAATTATAAACCTAACATCACAAAACAAGCAATACTTAACATAACAACTGAAGAAGAAATCTTCAGACACTATTTAGGATTTGACTTTAAATTAGGTAAGATGTATCATAGTCCCCTAAGAAAAGATAAAAATCCTTCATTTAATTTATATTATGCTTCAAATGGTGATATGAGGTTCAAAGATTTTAATGGACAACAAGGTACATGTTTTGATCTAGTAATGATATTAAGTGGATCAAGATTTAATGATTGTCTTAAGATAATAAATTCTGATATGAATCTAGGTTTAGAAAATTCTTATAGTACAGAAGAAGTAAAGAGAGTTAAGTATACAAATTTTAGAGAAAATATACTAAAAGAAAAAAGTGAGTGTTTAATACAATTTAAACCTCAACATTTTACAGATGAAGATATAAAATACTGGAAAAAATTTAATATAGATTATAATATACTTAAGAGATATAATATATATAGTTCTAAATATGTATTTGTAAATAAAAAATTAGTATTTACATATTCTAAAAATAATCCTGTATATTCTTATTCGTTACCAAACAACAAAGTTAAAGTATACAGACCCATGTCAGATAAGGGAAAGTATAAGTGGTTAAGTAATGCAACAAATAATGAAATCCAAGGATTATATCAATTAGAATATGACAGTGATACACTAGTTATAACTAAATCTATGAAAGATGTGATGTGTTTAAGATCGTTTGGAATAGATGCTATAGCTCCTCAAGCTGAGACTAATTATTTAAACGTAGAACTAGCTAATAATGTTACACAAAAATACGAAAAAATAGTTATATTATACGATAATGATGATGCTGGGATCAATGGAGCTAGTGAGTTACAGAAAATATTACCTAATGCTAAAATATCTTTTATACCTATATCTTCAAAATGTAAAGATATAAGTGAGTATTTTAGTATATATGGTATGGAAGAAACAAATGAACTATTAATAAAAATAATATAATTATGAGTGGTAATGTGTGGAAAGTGGTTATACCTAATTTTGAAAATAAGGTCCCCGTCTCGAAAAGAAGAAGAGCAAAATATTTTAATAAGAAAAAAGTAAAAGTTACTGATCTACCTAATAAACATCAAAAATATATATCTACAGGTAAATATCTTTGGGATAAAAAAGGATATCTAGTAGACGACAAAGGTAATAGAGTTTTGGCTAATCCTTTAGTTGCTGGTAAACCTAAATTTTGGACTATAAATGGTCAGAGAATATATGATGGTAGTTTAAACTATCATGTAAGAGCATTTGTAGCTAAGTGGGTACATGCTTATCTAAAACCTTATATAGAAGAGTTACCTACATTTAAATTAAAAGAAGGTGAATATTTAAGAGTATGGATAGATTTATATAAACCAGGAGAAAATCAAAACTGGGACTGTGATAATCTATGGCCTTGGACTAAATGGTTTATGGATACTTTGGTAGAATGTGGAAAAGTTCCTGATGATAGTATAGAATTTGTACGAAGTTGTGGACAAATAAGTTATGTAGAATCAGTAGATGAAAGAAAGTTAGTATTTAATATACAAATAATATAATATGGAAGAATATAAAAAAACGTTAGAAGATCATAAGTTAAGTCATTCCTCTTTAAACTTATTAGATTATAGTCCTTCATTTTATAGAGAACATATATTGAATCCTAAAGATGAAGATACTAGTTATTTTAGAAAAGGTTCTGCAGTAGATTGTTTATTAACTGAACCTACAGAATTTGACAAAAGATATGTATTATGTACAGTTGAATCTCCTGGTGGTATGATGGGTGAGTTTGTTAAAATTTACTTACATAATATAAATAGAGATGATATTGACGAAGATACAAAAAGAAAAGCAGCTTATGTAGCTTCTGGATTTAAGATTAAATATGAGTCAGTAATTAAAAAGTTTGAAGTACCTGAGATACAAGAGTATGTTAAATTTACTCTTGAAAATAAAGATAAAACACTTTTATCTAGAGAAGAGATGACACAAACTATTAATATGGTGAATATGTTACAAAAATGTGTAATAACAGAAGAATACTTTAAAGCAGATAATGATCTTAGGGAGACAGAAAATCAATTAAAATTTGAAATGCCTTGGAAAACTAAATCTGGAAAAGAATATACTATAAGAGGTATGTTAGATAAAGTAATTATAAATCATAAAGATAAAACTATACAAGCTGTAGATTTAAAAACAACTGGTAAACCAGTATATAGTTTCCCAAATAGTTACATAAAATATGCTTATTATAGACAAGCAGCTATTTATCAATATTATATTAAGTCTCTATTTAGAAAAATGATAACAAGAAAGAATAATGAACTCAAGGATTATGAAGTATTACCTTTTAAATTTATAGTAGCAGAGACTGCATGTAACAACAAACCACTAGTATTTGAAGTAAGTGAAGAAGATTTAGAAATAGGATTAAACGGAGGATTTTCTAAATCTACAGGAAAAAGGATAAAAGGATTTGCTGAATTAATAGAGGAGGTAGAATGGCATCAAGAAACTGGTGAATGGGAAATTAAAAAAGAAGTAATAGATAATAACGGAGTAATAACATTAAATGAATTAAAAAATGACAACAAGAAAAATTAGAACTAAATTAGTAGGAAAAGAAGAAATATTTAAAGTATTAGCATTAGGAGAAGTTACAAAACTACCTGTATTATTATTAGGAGATCCTGGTGTAGGAAAGACCCAATCACTTATAGATTTCGCAGCAGCTAAATATAATTATGTCAAAGCAGACGTTAAAGAAAAAACTTTTATTATAGAATTAGATGAAGGTACTAAAACTTCTGAGATTAAAGGTAGAGTAAATATGAAAAATTTACTTGAGAATAAAGAATATACTTTAGATGCTCCTATAGCTGATGCAGAGTTTGTATTAATAAACGAAGTAGATAAAGGAACATCTGGAGTAAGAAATACTTTATTATCTGTAATGAGAGAAAAAGCATTATTTTACGGTAATGAAATAAAGAAATGTAAATGGCAAGTATTTGCAGGATCCTGTAATGTCATCCCGACTGATGAATTAGAAAATCCTTTCTGGGATAGATTTGTACTAACATCTAAAGTAGATAGAGTAGGTGCAGATAATTTTACTAAAATATGGAAAAATAATACTATAGTTTTAGATATACCTATACCTACAAAAGAAGAGATAGATAATGTTAAAGTAAGTGATAAAGGTATAAATAAGTTTATAAAAGTAGTATATGATTCAGTGTCTGATAGAACAGCTTCTTATTTAAAAAATCTTACTAAAGCTGTAAAATTAGTATATGATCTAGATGATATAGGATCATTAATGAAATGTTGTGAACTAATAGCTCCTTCTAAACTTAGTAACTTATCTTCAAAATTAGAAACTAAGAGAGAAAATGCTATTAAAACTAAAATAGATGGTATAGAAGGTGTATTAGCAGGTAATAACTCTTCTTATAGCCAGGTATATTTAAAGCAGGTTGTAGATGATTTAGAAGAAATATCTAAAATTAAAACTTACTCTAACCAAGTTTCTGATTTAGTAACAAGCATAGTTAATAAATTAGACGACGCTATCTGTGATGATTTAGATGTAATAAAAAAC
>NZCU01000021.1 GCA_002688395.1 Nanobdellota archaeon
GGATTGGCTCATGCTGGTATGTGCATTATAGAACCTAAGATTTTAGATTTGATGGATAAGGAGGTTTTTAATTTTGAACATTATGTATTCCCTAAAGCTATTGAAAAAGGATTTAAAGTTAAGGGTTATGCTACAAACGAGTTAATAGAAGATATGGGAACTGTTGAAAGACTTAGAGCTGTTGAAAATTTATTGATGAAGGAAACTAAAATGAGAGTATTAGTTACAGGTGCCGGAGGGATGATGGGAACTCATCTTTTAGACTTTTTAGTAAATAAGGGCCATGATGTTTTAGGTTTAGATTTTGTTCCAACTACAGATATTAGAGAATTAAACTCAAAAGCAGAATATGTTGAATGTGATATAAGGGATAGAAATAAACTTACTAATTTAATGAATAGATTTAAACCAGAAATAATTTTTCATTTAGCTGCTCAAAGTTATCCTACTGTTTCTTGGGATAGACCAAATTACACCATCGAAACTAATGTTTTAGGAACTATTAATTTATTTGAAGCTATTAAAGAATTAAAATTAGACCCTATTGTTTTGAATGCATGTACTAGTGGAGAATATGGTTATGTTGAAGAGAAAGACATTCCTATAAAAGAAACTCAAGAGTTAAAGCCTTTACATCCTTATGGTGTTAGTAAAGTTGCTCAAGAATTTTTGGCCTATCAATATTTTAAAAATTTTGGAATAAAAAGTGTTAGTGTGAGGATTTTTAACACAACTGGTCCTAAGAAAGTTAATGATGTTTGTTCTGATTGGACTAAGCAAATAGTTTTGATGGAAAAGGGTTTACAAGATAAAATTATGACAGTTGGAAATTTAGAAACTAGAAGAGCGATAACAGATGTCAGAGATTTGATTGAAGCCTTTTGGTTGACTGTTGATAAATGTGATCATGGAGAAACTTACAATTTGAGTGGAGAAAAAGTTTACCTGATGAAAGACATTTTAGAAGAATTAAAAACTTTGACAGATGTTAAATTCGAAGTTAGACAAGATCCTAAATTGATGAGGCCAACTGATGAGCCTATAATTTATGGAGATTCTACTAAGTTTAAAGATAAAACAGATTGGAGTCAAAAAATAGAATTAAGACAAACTTTGAAAGATATGTTAGATTATTGGAGAGAAAAGGTATGAAAGATGATATATCAAAAATTTTTGAAGAACATGCTAATCTAGTTAGAGAAGTTTCTGAAAATTTTACTGATAAAATAATTGAGATTACTAATGTTATTATTGATTCTTATAAGAAAGAGAATAAAGTATTAACTGCTGGTAATGGAGGAAGTGCTTCTGATGCGCAACACATTGCTACAGAATTAGTGAATAAATTATGTAATAAAAGTAAGGCTTTGAGTGCTATTGCTTTAACTGCCGATAGTGCTGTTTTAACTGCGTGGTCTAATGATGAAGGTTATGATAAAGTATTTGAAAGACAAATAGATGCTCATGGTAAGGAAGGAGATGTTCTTATTGTGATAACTACAAGTGGAAATTCAGTTAATTTAATCCATGCTGTAAATAAGGCTAAAGAAAAGGGGTTAGTTACTATTGGTTTATTAGGAAGAGATGGTGGAAAATTAAAAGATTTATGTAAATATGAGATAATAGTTCCTGGGAATCATGTCGCTAGAATTCAAGAAACTCATGAGATTATTTACCATATAATTTGTGAATTGATTGAAAAGGAGTTTTTAGAATGAAATTTATTGGAAAAAGTCCGGTTAGAATAAGTATGTGTAATAGTGGAGACACTGATTATCATATAAAAGATATGGGATGGAGTAATTTAATTAATGCTACCTTGGCATCAAGTGGATATGTCTCTATTGTTGAAGAAAAAAAACAAAATCATATAGATTATTTTTATATCAACAGGTTTTCTGGAACTGTAAATCATCTTAAGATTTATGATTTAGAAGAAGATAATAATTATCTTAAATTAATAACTGAAACTATTAAAGAAATGAGACCTTCTTTTAAAGGTGTTATAAAAATTGTAACAAATGTTCCTGAAAGAAGTGGTCTTGGTGGATCTTCTTCATTAGTTGTTTCTTTGATAAAAGCTTTTTCAAAAGCGAATAGTAATAGAAATATTTTTCCTGAAGAAATAGCAAGATTAGCATACAAAATTGAAAGAGAAACTGTTGGAATAAAAGGAGGATATCAAGATCAATGGGCTGCTTCTTATGGTGGAGGGGTTAATTATCTTGAATTTAAAAAAGATAATATATTTCTTGAACCTTTATGGTTATCTGAAAAATTAATGAGTAAACTTGAAAGTAATTTGGTTCTTTTTTTTATTGAAGCTAGAAAAATGCATAGTGGAGACATTCATGAAATATTAGAAAAGAAAGTAAAGAAAGAAAAGAAAGAAAGTTTGGATATTATGTTAGAGAGAAGAAATAATGTTATTAAAACTAGGGAAGCCTTATTGAGTGGAGATGTGAAAAGATTTGCTAGGCTATTGAATCATGAACAGAGAAGCAAAGAAAAATTATATTCTGATTTATTAACTTCCAAAGCTAAAAGAATATATGAAGGAGCTTTATCATATGGTGCTATTGCTGGTAAAATAAGTGGTGCTGGTTCTGGTGGTTGTGCATTTTTTATTTACCCTGAAAAAAATAAAAAGAAGTTCTTAAAAAATATGGTGAATGTTGGATGTAGGCATATTCCGTTGAAATTGCAGAGATTAAATACAATGGGCGAAATATAAAGATAAAATGATATCAATTGTGATCAACTCTTTTAGAGAGCCGGAACTGTTGAAAAAAGCCATAGAGGCAGTTCTAAGAAATAATATTAAAGAAAAATATGAGCTTGTAATTGCAGCACCTGATGAAGAAAATGAAAAAGTTGTGAAAGGATTTCAAAAGAAAAATAAAGATGTTAAATTTTTCAAAGACCCTGGAAAAGGTAAAAGTTTTGCGTTAAATTTAGTATTTAAAGAATTAAAAGGCGATATATGGATTTTTACTGATGGGGATATTTATGTTGATGCCAATGCTATAAATGAAATTTTGGAATTATTTAAAGATAAAAAAGTTGGGTGTGTTACTGGAAGACCTATTTCCACAAATTCAAAAAAAAATATATTAGGATTTTGGTCTCATTTATTGTTTGATGCTGGTGCACATAAAATAAGAAAAGAATTAGATACCCAAAAAAAATTTCTAGAAGGTACTGGTTATCTATTTGCCTTTAGAAATAATATAACAAGAAATATTCCAGTTAATGTTGCAGAAGATGCTATTGTGCCTTATATTACAATGAAAAAAGGATATAGAGTAAGGTATGCAGATAAAGCTCTTGTTTATGTAAAAAATCCTACAAATTTAAGAGATTTTGTAAAACAAAGAATAAGAACTGGGAAAGCACATGAAGCATTAGAAGAATATGCTCCTTTTTTTCCTAAAGTTAAATCTTTTAGAAATGAATTATTTAAGGGTCCTAGATTGGCTTTAGGGTATCCTAAAAGTATTAAAGAATATTTGTGGACTTCTTTATTGTTTTTTACTCGACTTTTTATTTGGTTTGTAATTAAATGGGATGAAAAAGTTGTGAATAAAAGATATGGAGATGCTTGGGAAAGAGTTGAATCAACTAAATAAAGTTTGTTTGTATAAATCCACATATCTTTGATTAATAATATCCCATGAATAATTCTTTGCTTTTTTAATATTGTTTTCTGCTAATTTTTTAGACAAAGTTGGAGAATCTAAAACTTCTAAGATCCTTTTTTTAATATTATTTATATCCCCATAATTAACTAAAAAGCCATTTTCATTTTCTTTTAATTCATATGGGATTCCATTAACTGGAGATGCTACTATTGGTAGGCCAGATGCGTAAGCTTCAAATAAAGTTAAAGGTAAGCCTTCTCTGTAACTTGGTAAAACGTAAATATCAGCAGCTTGATACATTTCTGCAATTTTTTCCTTACCTTGTATAGGACCAAGATACTGCATATTTTCATAAGGTGCTATTAATTTTTTTACTTCTTCTGCTTTACCTTCATCTGGACCTATCCATACAAATGAAATATCTTTTCTTTCTTTTGTTATTTCAATAGCCGCTTTTGCTAACATCTCAGGGCCTTTAGTTGGGTTTAATCTACCGAAAAATAATACTAATTTTCCTTTAATTCCTAGATTTTTTTTAAAATTATTAGGAGAGATCTTTTTATATAGAATTGGATCCATTCCATTTGGTAAGATTTTTATTTTATTTTTATTTGTATATTTTTTTAGATAAGTATCAACTTCCCAAGGTGTTATTGAGACAACTTTATCTATTAAGTTAAAGGATAATTTATTGAAAATTAAGTTGTTTAATAGTAAAAAGGGTTTTAATTTCCAAGATCTAAAGGCATCTGTCCATGGGCAGTGAGTTGTATGTATATGTTTAGATTTTTTAAATTTAGATACTAGACCGGCTATTAAGACGTATAAATGGCCTGAAACATGGGTATGGAGGATATCAAAGTTATATTTTGGTAGTTTCCAGAGTAATGATGGCCATATATGGGTAGATAAAGATAATCTAAACCAATAAGGTAATCTATGGACAATAACGCCGTTTATAATTTCTGTTTTTCTCTTTACTTTACTATATTTATCTGAATTACAACAGAAAACATGTACTTCGTGACCTGCCTTAAATTGGCGTTCTGCAAGCTCCTGCATCACTTTTTCTACGCCTCCAAAGGTAGGAAGGTAAAACATGTTAATATGGGCTATTTTCATAGAATTTTAGGGTTTGAAGGGGTTTTTAAAATTTTGTTTATGGTTTATTACCCCAAAGCTATATAAAGGATAATATACTTTATAGACGATATGGTAGAGAATAACGGTAGTAGAATCGTTAATATTGATGATAAAAAATTACTACTGGTATTAGGATTAGTGTTTGTTGTAGGAACGCTATTTTCCGGGAGTCTCACGGGAGACGTAGCCAGAATAAGTATAAATAATCAATTAGAAAATAACGAATTTAAGTTATTTGAAGGCGGTTCTCAGTTGTATAAAGGGAATGTTGTAAAGTTAGAAAGAATTATATCTAACGGGGACATTATAGTCCAAGTAATTACAGAGAAAAATATAGAAAGTAGGAATATATCACCAGGACATGAAATATACATAAATGGGTTGTTTATAACTAATATGGATTCAAACCCTAATGGTAATACAGCTATAGTTCGAGTTAATTAGAATTCTATTGATAATCTCTTAAAATTAAACAAGCATCATTTTCTGAGGTTGCAAATACTGTTACATATAAACCTGCAATGTATTCTTCATTACCAATATCCATTGCTTTTTTTGCTCCATGTATGCTTACTAAAGTTGTATCATCAGCCACACTTACTACTTTGACTAGACGATCTTTTATTAATTTTCCAGGACTTCCAATTCCTAATGAGATTCCTCCAACCTTATCACATTGGGATTGACCAACTGGAGAAAAATAATGTCCCTTATCAATATAAAATTTTGACTTACTTTCTATTTTTCCAGGAGCTATGTAAGAAGCATTTCCTGTTAAACTATCTGATAGTATTGTTACAAGTGTAAAAGTTACTGTAATAAGAAGTATAGTTGACTTTAAACCTACTTTTTTTTGCATAGTAAATATTAAACTAATTTTATTTAAATAAGTTTTGTTATTAAAAACAAAAAAATATATAAATAATGTAATCATTTAAAAATATATGTTAAAAAACTTAGATAACAAGTCCTTACTTTTGTTAGGTGCTATAGCTTTTAGTTTAGTTGTTGGATTTTCTGATGAACTTACAGGAGATACGATTAAAAAAAATTCACAGTTTTTTATTGAAAGAGGAAATCACATTCCATCAGAATCCCAGTGTGATAGATTTAATGGAGAGGTACTTGTATCTGATGTTATCCAAATTATAAATGGAAAAGAATTTGAACTATCAACTTCTAATGAAAATTTGGCTGTAGTAAGAATTGATAATACAAAAAGGACATTAAGACCTGGACATGAATTTTATATGGAAGGACTTTTTGTGACTTTACTTTCATCAACTGAAAAGGATGTTTGTTTGATTATCGAGTAAGTTACATTCCTGGTAGTTTTAATTTTTTCATTAGTTTGTCTGGGGAGCCACCTTTCATCATCTTCATCATTTTTTTAACTGTTTTGTATTGTTTTAGTAAATCTCTTATTTCCCCAGAGTTTAATCCTGAACCTTTAGAAATTCTAGCAATTCTTTCCCCATCTAAAACTTCATCTGGTGCTTCTAATTCTTTTTTACTCATAGAATCCATTGCTATTCTCCATTTTTTTAATTTATCTTCTTGAACTTGTAGGGCATCTTTTGGAAGTTTCATTTGTGACATTCCTGGAATCATTTCCATTACTTTTGAAATAGGGCCCATTTTTTTCATGGCTTCCATTTGTTCATATAAATCTATTAAGTTAAATTCGCCCTTTAAGAATTTTTTACCTAGGTCTTTTGCATCTTCTTCTGAGATTGCTTCTTTTGCTTTTTCTAATAAAGTTTCTAAATCTCCCATTCCTAAAAGTCTAGAAACAAACCTCTCTGGAATATAAGATTCTAAGTCATCTGGTTTTTCTCCTACACCTAAGAATTTTACTTTGGCTCCTGTAGATGCCGCAGCTGTTAATGCTCCTCCTGCTTTTGCTGTTCCATCCATTTTTGAAACTATTATAGATGAAACGTTGCATGATTTTTGGAAAGCTTCTGCTTGAGCTTTAGCTGCTTGACCTATATCTGCAGAAATAACTAAAATAGATTCATCTGGTTGGATTGTGCTTTTTAAAGTTTTTATTTCTTGTATTAAGTCATCTGATAATGCATCTCTACCTGCTGTGTCAACTATTAAAATGTCATAATTATTATATTCCTCCTCAAATTGTTTGTAAATCTTTATAGGATCTTTTTCTTCTGTGTTAATAAAACAAGGAATATTAATTTGTTTGGATAATTGAAGTAGTTGCTCTGGAGCTGCAGGTCTATGAACATCTAATCCAACAGTTGCGATTTTGAAATTTCTTTTAGAGTAATATTTTGCTAATTTAGAAATATGGGTTGTTTTTCCACTACCAAATAAACCTACCATCATTATCTTAAATGGTTTTTTTCTTTCTATTTTTATCTCTGATTTTTCTTTTCCTAATAAATCAACTAATTCTTCATAAACTATTTTTATTAAGAATTCTTTTTGAGATATTGTTTTAGGTGGTTTTTCTTCTAGAGCACGTTCTTTAATTTTATTTGTTAAGTCAAACACTAATTGAACATCAACATCTGCTGCTAGTAAAGAACGTTGTAGGTCTTTTACTAAGTCTTCTATTAGTCTTTTGTCTACAAAAAGAGCGCTAGTTATTTTCTTTAAGGAGTCCTTTAATTTAGTTGATAAGTTTTCTAATACCATTATTCTAACCCTAATTGTTGTAGTATTTTATCTTTATTAAATTGTTCTAAATCATCTAATTCTTGCCCTACACCTATGAATAATATTGGTAGTTTGGTTATATAACTTATGCTAATTGCTGCTCCTCCTTTTTCATCTATATCTTGTTTTGATAGAATAATCCCGTCTAATCCTATTTGTTCGTTAAATGTTTTTGCTTGTTCAACTGCATCATTCCCTGTTATTGCTTCTCCAACAAATATTGTTAAATCTGGATCTGCAACTCGAGTTATTTTCTTTAATTCTGCCATTAAATTTTCGTTAGAATGTAATCTTCCTGATGTGTCTATTAAGACAACATCTATATCATTAGCTTTGGCATATTTAATTGCATCAAAAGCAACTGCTGCTGGATCTGAGCCGTAAGTATGTTTTATTAATTTGACATCTAATTTATCTGCATGTATTTGTAGTTGTTCTATTGAAGCTGCTCTGAATGTATCTGCTGCTGCTAGAACACAGGATTTTTTATTTTTTTGAAGATAATTTGTTACTTTAGCTAAGTTAGTTGTTTTTCCAGAACCATTAATTCCCACAAAACATATTACAAATGGTTTTTTATTTATTTTATCTAAAATATCTGGAAAATTTCCAAATAAAGAAGATATTGATTTGTTTAAGGATGTTTTTATTTGTTCTTCTATGTTTTTTCTTGAGAGGGGATTATCTACTAAATCATTCTTTAAATCTGATTTTATTTTATCTATAACTTCTACAGCAACGTTATTTTCTAGTAAAGCCAATTCTAAATCTTGGAATAGATCTTCAAATTTTTCTTCTGAAATTTTTTTTGTTGTTACTTTTTCTTTTATTTGTTTTAGAAATCCTTTATCTTCTATTTCTTCATGAAGTTTCTCTTTTTCAAATTCTTTTTTTACTTCTTCTTTTTTTTCTTTTACTTTTTCTTTTACTATAGGAGTGTCTTCTATAGGTTCTTCTTCTTTTTTTATCTTTTCTCCTACTTTATCTACAGCATCTTTTAGCTTGTCTTTTAAGAAATTAAACATTGTTTTTTTTCTTTTTTTCCTCTAGGCCAATTTCAGGAGGGTTTAATTCTTGGCCTGGTATTTTTGGCATTTCTTGAGAAGGAACTGAACTAGGTCCTGGTTGAGGCAATTCAGGCATTTCTTCTTTTGCAGCTTCTTCTTCTAATTGTGCTGCTATTTTATCTTTGTTTGTATCGAAATATTGGAAAAATTTAGGTGTAAGTTTTATTGTTTTTGATAATCCAGTAGGATGAGTTGTTACAAAATCATTTTCAATTAAAGTTTTCATATGTTCATAAGTTTTATTTCCTCTTATTTTAACAACATCAGATTGTAGAATAGGATGTTTCCAAGCTATTATTGCTAGAGTTTCCATTGTTGGTTTATCTAACTCTGTAACAGGCATTAAATTTTTTACTAGGTGCATATGTTCTCCTTTAATGTTCATTCTATATTTCCCATTATCTTCTAATATTTCTAGTGCTGAATTTTTTTCCTTATATTCTTCCATTAAAGAATTTAGAGCATTACTAACCATTCCTGTTGAACCTAAGTTTAACATTTCTGAGATTCTTTGTACATCTAATGGTTTTCCAACTGTGAAAAGAACTGCTTCTACTTGTTTTTTGTATCCTTCTAAGTTCATAATTTTAGGAAAGAATGGTTGTTTTTAAAGTTTACTTAGAAGCTATTTTTAAATCGCCTGATTTTAAAGTCTTTCTTTTAGAATGTTTTGCTATTTCCCAAGCTTTTTTACCTATATTTTCAGCATGATCTTCTAGTAATTCTTTTAAGGTAGATTTAGCTTCTTCACTTACTCTTTCAACACCTACTTTTTTTAATAGACGTTCCATAGCTGCTATTGGTAGTGACATTACTATAAGGAATGTAAGATTATTTAAAAATATTTGGATTATTTAACAGCATATCTTAAGATAGCACCTATACCGCCTAAACTTTTAAATTGTTGACCTTCTTGAGTTTCTGTTGAAACAATTTCTGTTGAAGAACCATATTGTGCTGCCATTTCTTCTAATTCTTCTCCTAATTTGTCTTCTACACTTTCAGAGATAATTAAAATTTCTACTACTCCGTTTTTTAATGCTTTTATTGTTTCTTCTTCACCGTAAACAACTTTTCCTGGTTGTCTTCCTAGTAATTCTAAGAATTTTGTTAATATTTCTTTTTCTTTTGTAATTGATTGTTGAGAGATTGCATCTTTTGATTTTTCAACTAAGTCTTGTAAACCAAATTCGTCTGTGTAGGTAATATCTACTGTTGATAATATTTTATCTTTTAGTTCATTTTGTAGAAAATCACCATCTATAAATTCATTTTTTGTATGGCCTGGACCTCCAACTAAAATTCCTTTTAGTTGTTTGTTTCCTATGAATTCTTTATGTGCTGCTTCTGCTATACGTTTATAGAACTCTTTTGCTGCTTCTTCTCTTAATCTTGCAAATCTTGCTGCGGATTGGCCGCCAGTTTTATATTTCCCTGGGACTCCAGAAGTTAAGGAAACTAGAGATTTAATTGTGTTTCCTCTTAATACTCCTAAAGTTGCTTCTCTTTTATCCATTACTATTAATGCAAATGACTCATTATGTTCTAGTTGATCTTCTAAAACATCTAACATAAAAGTTTGATCACATCTGTACATTCTTGTGTTTAGAGGTAGAGGAGGTTCTATTGAGAAAACTTCTATGTTCACTTTGCTTTCATTAGTTGAAGTATTTCCTGCAAAACAAGCTAATCCATTTTCTGGAGTTTTTTTGTATAACCTTAGATGTCTAACTGCTTTTTCTAAAGAATCTTGTACATGTTTTCTAGTTTTTGCATCTTTAATGTTAGACGCTGTTCCTTGTTCTTGTTCTAGATGTTGGATTGTTTTAATTAATTCAGACCCTTGAGGGATGTAAACTGAAACTAACTCTGTATGTCTTCCTCTAATGTGCTTTAACTGATTAATAAAACGTTTAAGTTTGTATTTTTGTTTTGTGTCTAATTCTTCCATTTTCTAGTTTAAATAATCCTCTTTAAGTCTTTTAAGTCTTTCTTTCATTTTAGAAGTCATAAACTGAGTTTGATTTTCCCAGTGTTAACTATTAACATTTTTTTATTTTTGGGAAGCTTCTTTTTCATTTGTAACATCAAAGCTAGTCCTGCAATACCCGATGGTTCACAGTTAATTCCTTGCGAATTTGCTAGTTGAGATGCTTTTTCTAAATGTTTTTCTTGTATTTGATAAACGCCGGTCATTGGACCTACGAAACCCGACTTTATGTAAAACCTTATCCATTCTTCATCAACGGCATGATATGGCAGGTGATGCGCAAATAATTTATCAGCTTTAGATTCTGGATTATCTGTTGTAACACCCATAAAATTACAATTTCTTAATTTGTTTACATCTCCTTTGAATCTAGGATCTTTTTTATTGTATCCGACTTCAAGTTTGTTTAATTCTAAGATTTTGTCAAAAATTGTACCCGTGCCAAAAGGTATAAAACAATAATCTGGAGAACTATTTATGACTTCATAACCCATCCAATCATAGTTACCTACTTCCTTTCCTACACCCAGGTTGGAAGTTATATCAAATCCTTCTTTGTTATCTGTGAATTTTAAAATTTCTCTTGGGGATAAGGCTTTCTTACTAAGGTCTGTGAAAAATAATTCACAATGAGAGTTTTCTATTGCTTTGGAAATTTTTTTATCAATTCTATCATCCATTAGCACTTTTAGTCTTGGTAATTTATAGTCTCTTAACATCCTCCCGATCGCTATAGCCGCATTTCCAGAGGATATGATTGAAAATTTTGGTAATGGTCCTTTCAGTTGTTTTCTCTTTTTAGCCATTAAGAAGTTTCTGTAAAGAACTACGATCTCCCATGCGAATCTATCTTTGTGTGTACCGCTATATTTATTTATGCTATCGTCTTTCAGCCAAACATTTGAAAATCCCGGGATTTTTATTTTGTATGTGGGTGTTGCTGGAAATTTGGGATTATCTGGTGGGAATTCTGGTTCATTTGGATTATTTTCTGATGGAACAATTATTGATCTTAATAGTTTTTCCTCGGTCTTGGATAATGCCATCACTTAGATTAAAAGAATTATGCATAAAAAGCTTTTGTTTTAGAACTCTACTTTAGTCTCTTTTGAGTATTTAATTTCTTTTGCATTGTGTGTTGTTTGGATATCTTTAATTGCTTCTTTAAATTTGTTTGGTAAATGTAAAATTTTGATTTCATCTTTTAATGATTTATTATTATCTTGTTTTTCTTTCCATATATGGCTATTTAGTTCTATTAAACTTTTTGTTGTAAATCCTACTTTATTTCTTTCTTCTTTTTTTGGAAATTCTTCAAAATGTATATCTTTTTTGTTTAAGTCTTTGTAGATTTTATATGTTATGAAAGGTAGAATAGGTGCTAGTAATTTTAATATTAAATCTAAGGAATGATGTAATGTATATGAAGCAGAAGCTTGTTCTTCTTTTGTGAAATTATTATCTGAGTTGTAAGCTCTGTTTTTAACTAACTCTAGATAATGTGATGCGAAAGTTTCCCAGATGAAATTTTTTATTTTTATTGCTGGATTGTGGAAATCGTAAGTTTCATATTTTTTTATTGTGAAATCGACTATTAAATTTAATTTGTTTAAAATCCATTTATCAATTTCTTCTAGATGTGAAGGTTTTTTTTCTTTTGGGAACATTGAAATGAATTTAGAGACATTCCATAATTTTGCTAAAGTTTTTTGTGCTCCTTCAATTCTTTCGAAAGAACATCTGAAATCTGTTTTTTCTAAATTCCCTTCTATTGCTGTCCATAGTCTGAAAGGTTCTGCTCCAAATTTGTCTAGAACATCTTTTGGGTCTATAATATTTCCTTTTGACTTTGACATTTTGTAGCCTTTTTCATCTACAATATGATAGTTGACCCACGTGTCTTCAAAGACAAGTTTGTTTGTTAGTTGAAAGCATCTTAGGATTGTATAATATCCCCAACTTCTCTGAATCTCTTTTCCAGAGGGTCTCAGAGTACAAGGAAACGCTTTTTTGAAGAAATTTGAATGGCGAGAATAACCAAGAATGTATAATGGTGAGATAGAAGAATCCATCCATGTATCAAATACACGAGTGTCTCCAACAAATTCCTTTGAATTACATTTCGGACATTTTTCTATTGGTGGAGGATCTCTCCAGGGTTTGTAGTAGTGTCCTTTTTCTGGTAAAATTATTTCATTACAATTTTTACAATGCCAAACTGGAACTTCTGTGGCGTAGTATCTTTCTCTTGAGATTGGCCAATCTGTAGAAATGGATTGTATCCAATCTAGCATTATCTGTCTTGATTTTGGAGCATAGAAATTTAGCTCATTTACCAAATCCCTTATTTTGTCTTTAAATTTTAATTGCTTTAAGTAAAATTCTTTTGTAAATATAAATTCTATTAAGTCTTTAGAACGTTCGCATATGGGAGTTCTGTGATTTATCTTGTTTTGTTTTGTTAATAAATTATTTTCTTTTAAAGCTTCCGTAATTTTTATTCTTGCATCTTTTACTTCTAAACCTTTTAAAAACCCAGCATTTTCGTTCATTTTACCATCTTTATTTATTGCTATTACTGGATCTAAATTCATTTCTCTGAAGAATCTTATATCAGAGAGATCACCCATGCTTGCCATCATAACCAATCCTGAACTTTTTTTCATATCAGCCATGGGATGGGCTTTGATTGGGACTTCTTTGTTGTATAGTGGTGTTAAAGCTGTTTTTCCTTTTAAATGTTTATATCTATCATCCTTTGGATTGTAGATGACCATCGCACATGTAGAGATTAATTCAGGTCTTGTTGTACCTATAATTAAATCTTCATTAGTTTCTTTTACTCTGAATGTGACGTCATTAAAGTAAGTTGGGAGTTCTTCGTAATCAACTTCAGCATCTGCTAAAGTTGTTTGGCATCCTGGACAGTAATTTGTTATTTGCTTTCCTTCATAAATTAAATCTTTGTTGTATAAGTCAATAAAAGTTTCTTGTGTTGATGCTCTGTAATCATCTGAGTCTGTTTGGTAAGCATCTCCTATGTCTGTTCCAAATTCCCATGAATTAAATCCTATTCCTGATCTTAGGAAAGTTTCGGTGGATGCTGTGGAAGATTCTTCTAAAACTTTGTGGCAGTATTCTATAAATTTTTCTCTTGGAGTCTCTGTAAGTTTAATATTAAAGCGTTTTTCAGCTGCCACTTCTATGGGCAAACCATTTCTATCTAAACCTAGAGGGAATAGAATTTCATACCCTCTCATTCTTCTAAATCTTGCAAACATATCCATTAAAACATAAGTAGTTGCTTGTCCTATATGGATCGGTGCATTTACGTAGGGTGGGGGGGTGTCTATTGAGAAGATCTTCTTCTTTGTATTTTTATTGAATTTATATAATTTTTCTAATTTCCAGTCTTCGTAGATGGGTTTTTCTAGTTCTTTTGTCCAAGATTTCTCTTTTAGTCTGGGCTTTGGTTTCATTTTAGTCTAACCAATACATTTTGTTCTTTTCTAAGTGCTTTTTTCCTAAGTGTGTTATTCTGTATCTTTTTGGTTTTCCATTCATAAATATTCGTATATAATCTTTTCTAAGAAGTTCTTTGAGATACAATCTTGAACTATGATTTGTCCTACCGGCATTAGTCGAGATGAATTTCCAATCAGCGATACCTAACTCTGAAATACTTTTTAGGTATAGTGTTTCAGATTGTCCCTTTGGAGATTGAGTTTTTTTCCTATTGCTAATAACTTCATTAATTTTATTGCTTTTTTCTTTTATTAGACCAAAATGTTCATTTATTTTGTCTATGTTTCTATGACCGAAAACATTTAAAACCTCTTTGTTTGCATTAAAAGAGCTTGTTATATTAAATTTCCTTAATATTTCTCTTAGATCTTCTAGATATTTTTTACTTTTGGAGCCCAAAATAATCCTATCATTCATTACTGTAGATTCAGCGTCAAGGACAGATTCAATGATTATTTTTAACATTTCATTAGGTGTTTTTTTAATCAACTCTGGAATGTGGATAATATAGCTCTTTTTACCCATAGGTATCTCAAATACAACATTTAATATCATTGCAAGCGTTTTGTTGCTAATGTCCAATGCAACTGCTATGCTAGATTTCTGATACCTTTTGTCTACTAAAGAACTTTCACTAGTGATTTTGTCTTTTTTTGGAACGTTTACTGAAACTTTAATTTTTTTCTTTTTGTAATTTATTAGGTAGATGTTTGTCTTATTATACTCAAAATTCCTATCATTAAAAACAACTTCTTTTTTATTTCCTTCCTTTAGTTTTAAGATTCTCAAATGGGGTTTCTTTATTGGTTGATCATAAGTAGTGTTCACTATTTTTAAATCTTCTAATTTTGTCGCAAGTGGTATTTGTATTTTAACGTCTAGTCTTTCTTTGATAGTTTCTTTTTTTATGCCTAAATTTAACAAAGCTGATCTAAATTTGTGAATTAATTCAGTATTTGTATTTTCTAAAGCTATTCTTTTACTTGTTATATGTCCTTCACATCTGGTTAACTCTGAAACATAAATCCAATCTTTATTTAGTGCTAATGGGTAATTGTTGAAATTATTTCTACAACCTTTGAACCTTATTCCTTTTATATTCTTATCTAAGATAAGCTTATCAAATCCTGCTAGTTTTCCGATAGCTAAGTAGTAGTCTAAAGGAATTTGTATTCTGGTTAATCCTTTTTGCCATTTTCTTATATTGTCACTGATGCCTTTTTCATCATATCTAGAAAGATTATGGTGGAAATTCAACTCATTATAGAGGTTTCTATGACTTCCTGTTTTTTCTCTAGCTTTCTCTATCAAATTAAACAAAAATTCTTTGTCTACGTCTGCCGTAAACTTGTCTTCTGGGACTTTTAACTTAAAATTCATTTTATTTTTTTAACTTCTACGTAATCGCCTTCCTTGATTGGTGAATCTTTGGGCATAGTAATTAGTAGTTGTTTTGTTCCTTTATTTTTCCATACCTTTCTAATGATTTTCATAATATTATATAATATTAAGAACTATATAAAGTTTTCTATTAGTATTGAGATAAAGATTTTTGTCTTAGAGAAACTGATTTTGATAATGGATTTATCATTAATCCATCTTTTGCTGCTATTGTTTGTATGTCTGTTTCTTTTTGAATATTTCTTGCTTCATATAAAGGATTTGCTTCATACATTTTAGATCCATAATGTTGAATTATTGCTAAAGAAGGTTTTACTACTTTAAGAATTTTAATTGAGTCTTCTGTAGATAAGTTGTTTGAATCTTTTTTTGTTTTTGCTGGATGAACATTATTTAAAATTAAAATATCTGAGTTTTTATAATCTGATAAAATATCTTTTGAGTATCCAGTATCTGATGTGTAAGTAATTGTTAAGTCTGGAGTTGTGAATTTTAAACCAATAGCTGATTCATCTGAATGTTTTGTTCTTAATGTCCTTACAGTTACTTCATCAAAATCTTTACTTTGTTGAGGACCTAGTGAAGAAAATTCATTTAAAAAATCTTTAAAGAATCTTGCTTCAGATAATGATTTTGAGAAAATTAAAGTTCCTGCTTTGTCTAATCCTGCATAGGTCATTGCATTTATTACCGCATTTACGTCGTTGTAATGGTTAAGATGATTGTGAGTTGCGAATATTGCATCTGTTTCTCTTAAGTTAACACTTGCTTCTCTTGCTGAAGATAGAGCTCCTGGTCCTGGGTCTATATGGAATTGTTTATCATCAAATTTTAAAACCATACCACCTGCTGATCTTAGTTGTTGATATGTTGCGTTGCTTCCAGCTGTTCCAAGAAAGATAATTTTACAATCCATACTGTTTTTCATATACCCCATTTATATAAGGATTTTGATAGTGGAGAGGATAGAAACAAAAATAATACCCGACACAGTCGACACACCCGTCAGACCCCAGTGACGTTTATAAATGGAACTAGATTAAATTATTATATGTTTACTGAGACTAGTTATGGTAAGATTCCTAATAACGAACTGATTCTGGCTAAGATTCCAGATAATCCTACAATCGCATTGCCAAATTATTTGGATAAACTTTATGATGATATTGATAAAGAAACAACTTATTTAGATCTCTTAGATGAAGATTATAGCAAATTAGGAAAATTGAAAAATAAAAAAGTGTCTAATGATTTATATTTTGAAACAGCTTATTTGAAAGTAAGGGGTTCTGCTCATAGAATAAAATTAATTAAATCGATAAATCCAAAAATTGCTTATCTTTTAGGTTATTTTTATGGAGATGGTGGATTGAAGGATGTAAAAAGAAGTAAGAAAAATAGTGGAAAATATGATCATAAACTGATAGTTGGTGATGAATTTAAAATTCAGATTGAAAAAAGAATAATGCCTTTATTTTTAGAGATATTTAATTTAAAATCCACATTAAGATTAGAAAGAATTGAAAAAGGAGAAAGATTGTATTACATTAATCCTACATGTAAGGTAATTTATAGGATTTTTACAAAAATTTTTGAACTTAATGAAGGTCCAAAAAAAGACATTAAAATACCAAAGATTATACAAGATTCTGGTCCGTCTATTCGTAAATGGTTTGTGAGAGGATTTTTTGATGCTGATGGTGACACTAGGGCTTCTGAATTATATGTTAATAGAAAACCTAGTTCTCCTAGAATCAAGGTAAGAATTAAAGAAAGAAAATTTATTGAGCAGCTAAAGATTATTTTAGATAAAGATTTTGGATTAGGATTTACTGGACCATATACAGATGATGGAAATCAATGGTACATACAAACTGGAAAGAAAGATTTATTAAAGGCATATAACGAGAAATTATTTATTCATCCAATTAAAAGTTGGAGACTTAAAAAGTATTTACAATTGATGGAACCGTAGCTCAGCCTGTGAAGGTTAAATAAATTAGTCTTCGGCTAAGGAGAGCGCTACGCTGAAGACGTAGAAGTCCGGGATTCAAATTCCCGCGGTTCCACATTTTTATTATAGAAACTTTTATAAATTAGTGAATATTAGTAAACTAAAAGGTGATATGATGGACAAAAAAGGTGCGATTGAGTTTTCTATGACTACTATCATGGTTATTATTATTGGTGTTGCTGTTTTAGCTTTAGGTTTAACATGGGTTAGAGGTACATTTACACAAGTGGGTACTATAACTGAGAGTGCTTTAGCTAATGCAGAAACTATTTTTGGAGAAGTTGGATTTACTGGAAAAATTGGTACTCCTGCTGTTTTGATTATGAAAGATACTGATGCTAAAAGGTATAGAGTTAATTTGAGAAATACTGATAAGACTAATCCTGTTACTTTATCGGCTACTGCCACTATAGTGCAACCAGGCACTTGTATAACTGGTGTTCCTGCAACTGGTACTGCAATTGCTACTAGTGTACTAATACCTGCTGATGGAACTACAGAAATTGGTGGTGGAATTTTAACAAATGGATGTGCTTCTACAGATAGTGGTGTTGTTAGGATTGATGTAACAAATGATGCAGATTCTTCATCTTATACATCCGAAGCAATTGCTATTCAGATAAGATAATTAATTTTATATATTCTTTTTATTTTACTTTATCTAATGAAGCATAGAGAATTTTCTAAGGAACAAATAAATGATTATGATAATTTAATTTATATTAAAGCAGATACTAAAAGATTAAAAGCAATTGAAGTTGTAAAAGGTAAAAGAAAAATAATTTTGAATAAAGAAAGAGTTGTAAAAAAAACAAATGCTGGAGGCATGGCTAAGAAAAAATATAGAAGACATTATGAACATGTTAAGAAAAGAACTGGGAATTGGCATTTAGAACAATTAGAAAAATTACCAAGAGATAAATATGATTTTTTAAAATTAGATGTTGTTAATGAAAAACAAAAAGAAACTATTTTTAATTTTATAAAGAAGAAAATAAGTAATAAGAAATGGTTTGAAAACTTTAAACATTATAAAAAAAATAATACTTTAATTGTTGGTGGGACAAGTAGAAGTAGTAATGAAGCATTATTAAAAAATTATTTAGATAAAGATGATTTAGTTTTCCATACTGAATCTAGAGGAAGTCCTTTTTTTATTATTAAAGGAGGAAATAAAAGCTTAATTAATTTTACAGCTTTAGCTACAGCTAAGTTTAGTAAAGAATGGAAAAATAGTAAGAAAGATATTCAAGTTATGTTTGTTAAAGGAAGTCAAATGCATAAAAGTAAAGGTATGAATACTGGGACTTTTGGGGTTAGAGGAAATAGAGAACTTATAATGGTGAAAAAAGAAGATATAGAAAAGTTTAAAAGAGACTAATTTTGTTAAAATTATCAATGTTATATTAATAACAGAATATAATCCGTGAGGATAAAATGGTAAGTATATATGATGTTGATCCAAGTAAGTTAGTTGAAAAATTAGCTGAAGAATTAAAGAAAGTAGAACATGTTCTAGCTCCTGAATGGGCTCAATTTGTTAAGACTGGTAGTGGAAAAGAAAGACCTCCTATTAAGAAAGATTGGTGGCACTTTAGAGCTGCTAGTGTTATGAGAAAAGTTTATGTTAGTGGACCTATTGGTGTTAGTAAATTAAGGAAAAAATATAGTTCTAAGAAAAATAGAGGTCATAAGCCAGAGAGAGTTTATCCTGGAAGTGGAAATATTCTAAGAAAAGTGTTACAACAATTGGAGAAAGCTGAGCTATTGAAATATGTTGAGAAAGGAGTTCACAAAGGCAGAGTTGTAACTGGTAAAGGTGAGAAATTATTAAATCAAGTTGCCAAAGGTTTAGTAAGTTCACCAAAAGAAACTTTTGAGAAAAAACCTTCACCAAGAGAAGAAGTTAAAACGGAAGTTAAAGAAAATGGATCTGGAAAAGATAAGGGAACAGAAGATAAAGGAACTACAAGCTAATCAAGAAGAGCAAGAAAAAATGCAAGAAGAAGTTGCAGCTCTTGAGACAAATGCTAAGCAGTTTTTAGATAAGGATGCTGTAGTGAGATATGGAAATTTAAAATCAGCTTTCCCAGAAAAAAGTTTACAAGTTGTTGCAGTTATAAGTCAACTTGCTCAACAAGGACAAATAAAACAAAAATTAAA
>NZCU01000022.1 GCA_002688395.1 Nanobdellota archaeon
AGAATTAAAGAGGATATCGCAGCAGGTATTGAGAGAGCTAATGTGACTGATAGCACAATAGATAGACATGCTAAGACTTATAAAGAAATGTTAAAGGATGTTAAATCTGAAGATATTTCTGAATTTATAGAAGCTCCAGTAACTCCAGTAGACGCTCAAATTAAAAAAGTAACTTTAAAAGAACTTAGGAAACTAGCTAAAAAAACAGACGGTCTTTCAGAAAATACTGAGGATTATTTCTATATAGATGATACTTTTAATAAAAAAAATAATAAAGCAATTCAAGTTAAAAAAGGAAGATTTGTTTTTGACATGACCGTTGATCGAAAAGGGGTCATAGAACCTTGGAAGGTTTCAGACTTAAGAGAAGATAAAAGCCTTTATTATAAAGAAACTGTTGATGGTGCAGGAAGAATACAAAAAAGTTCACCAAACTTTCCAATAACAGAAGCTGAAAAAGTATTAACTGAAATACAAAATCTTGCAAAACCTATAATAGCTCTAGAAACTCCAGTAACTACAGTTGATATAAATTCTATTAATAATTCTGAAGCTAATATAATGGATAATCAAGAAATGGTAAAAATGTATAAAGAATACCAAGCTGCAAAAAATAGAACTGATAATAATAGTGAAAAGAAATGCGATTAAATTATGGCTTGTAGATTAACAATTAAAACAAAAGGTGGAAAGGAAAGTAAATTATTTAATAATTTAAATGATAGATTTGGAGAGAATCAAGCAAAAGATTTATATTCTCTTTCTAATACAAATACTTTTAAAAATTGGATTAATAAAAATTCTCAATATAACTTCGATAGGAACGGTGAAGTAGAATTTAAAGCTGTATTAGATTTTAATCAGAATTATTATACAGAACCTGTTAAAGAAATAAGAGAAATAAGTAAAACAACACAAACTAAAATAGATTTACTTAAAGAATCATTTAAAAATGTAGGTGTTAATGTAAATGTTGTTGAAGATTATGATTTAGTAGGTAGAGCTAAATTAGAAGCAGCTACTGAAAATACAATACCTACTATTGTATTTAATCCTGATAAAGTATTTTCTGATACAATTATACATGAATTTGGTCATATATATATAGATTTACTTGGGTATAACCATCCTTTAGTTCAGGCTGGTATAAAACAATTAAAAGATTCTCCTTTATGGATGGAAGTACAATCTAAATATCCTAATTTGTCTAATGAATCTTTAGGTAAAGAAGTTCTTGTTACAGCTATAGGTAATGAAGGATCTGTTTTATTCGAAAATCAAAATGCAGAAAATCTAAAAAAAGAAACTAGACTTAAAAGAATATTAAATGCTATATTTTCTTCTATAGCTAAATTATTAGGAATAAAAGTTTATGTAGCTAGACAATTAGCTGCTGAAATGCTTAATAAAAATATCCAAAATGAATTAACTGGAAAAATATCTAATTATGAACAATGGAGTAAAGATTTAGACGTCGCTGTTCCTAATGAAGAGGCTATTAAACAAACTGAATTAACTTTATATTTAAATAATAAAGTAACTAATTTATATAGACAAATACGTAAATATAAAAATATAGCTCCTGAATATTCTGATGAGTTAAAAGATTTAGTTAAGGATATACAGTTATCTGATACAGAAAATCAATTAGAAAAATTAAATGATCATATATCTAGATCTTTAGGAAAAATTATAAATTTACCAGATGATCAAGGAAGTATGCAAAAAAGAGTTACAGGTATTGAAGGTCGGCTTATAAAAACGGAAGAAACGTTAAAAAAAATTGTAAAGTTAAATAATGCAATTAAAAGTAAAATATTAAATGATACTAGATTATCAGATAAAGAAATACTTAATCTTAAAAATAGTAAAAAATCTTTGTTGATGTCATCTATACGTAATTTATATCATATGAATGTTGAATTAGATTCTTTTAGAGATTTAGCAGATTTAAACGACAATGCAGATTATCCGTCTGAGATAAAAGACGCTATAATTAAATTACAGGGTAATATAGGAAAGATAGAAACTCTTTATAGAAGAACTATAAGATCATCTAAACAAGCATTTTTATTAGAGTTACAAGAATATAGTTCTAATCAAAAAGTTATAGATGATGCTATGAAAATATTTGAAGATAACTTTGATGAATCAGGAGCTCAACGTTGGATGGATGCTTTAGCTGATACTAATCATTCTTTTATAGCTTTAGTAAGAAAAAGAGTATCTGAAGAACAAGATAGAGGTAGAAGAGATTCTCTTAAATTAAAAGCTGAATGGAAAGATAGGATATCTGATCTTAAAAAAAATGGAATATCTATAGATGTATTTTTTGAAGAAGTTGATGGATATAAGACAGGTAAATTTATACAAGAATATGATTATAGTTCTTTTTATACTTTAAGATCCAAAGTTTTCGATGAAGCTAATAAATTAAAAATAAAAGCTGATTCTTTACCAAAAGGAGCTGCAAGATCTAAATTATTAAAAAAGGCTAAATCTATAATTAGAGATTTTTATGTTAATAATATGGAACCAGTTGAAAATTGGGAAAAAATTGTTAAACTTAGAAGAGATAAATTATCAGATGAAAAATTTGAATCATGGGTAGATAGTAATATATATAAAGATACGGCTGGTAATATATATCCTTCTGGAGAATTATTACAAATTAAAAAATCTAAATATAAAAATGCTAAATTTGATGCTTTAATGGCAGATCCTAATAAAAAAGAATTTTACGATTATTATCAACGTCTTATAAATGATTTAACAGGTCATAGCAGAAATGAATTTCTAAAAAAAGGATTTATGCCTGCTGTTCCTATAGATCAAAGAACTTATTTTAAATCTCTTAAAGACTCTATAGGTTTTAAAACTAAACAAGAAGAGCAAGAAGAATTTGCTACTGATGAAGCTAAAGAAGTTTTAGTAGATGAAAAAGGTGATGTTATTAATTTTGTTCCTTTTTATTATATGTCTAAATTAAACCAAGTTAATAAAAAGAAGATAACAGATGATATGACAGAAGATGAGAAAAATGCTGTAATATCAGAAAATAGAAATATAGATGCTGAAAATAGAAAAGCTCATTTAGATGCATTAGATTTTAATTTAGAACGTACTATGATTACATTTATAGATACTGCTATAAATCATAGATCTAAATCCGCTATGGAAGAACAAGTATTATTAGCTAGAGAAGTTTTAACTCATACTAGAATAAAAAAGAAATCTTTTAAAAATACTGTAGATAAAATAGCTAAACAAGATATGGGTGAAGATAAAGGTTTAGATTTTGACGCATCTCAATCTAATATACTTAAACATTTCGATGATTGGATTAAGATGGTATTTTATGAGGATTTTGCTGCTGATGAAGGCGCTTGGACGAAAGCTTCTAGAGTGTTACAAAACTGGGCATCTATAAGAGGTATTGGTTGGAATATGTTTTCTGGTATAAATAATAAAGTATATGGTATGTATCAGATGAATGTAGAAGCTGCTGGAGCTCAATTTTTTAATTATAAACATTATAGAAAAGCTTCTGGCGAATATTATTCTCATTTTCATGAATATTTAATGCAAGGTATTAATGCTAGTGTTAGAGGTGAACAAGCTGGTCAATTTGCTACTAATAGCTTAACTGGTGGTTTAATGGTTCATTTTGATATACTACAATCACAAGATGAATTAGCTGATATGGCTGGTGGACCTGAAAGATCTAAATTACACAGATTAAAATTCTTTACAGATTCTGCTTATGCTATGCAGCATATTGGAGAACATACTATGCAAAATATAACTTTATTATCTATGCTTAAAAAATATAAAGTAGATAATACAGGTAAAATATATAGAAATCCTTCTGTTTATGCTAGAAAAAATGGATTAAAATATAATACTCCAGAAGAAAAAACTAGTATAAATAAAAAGTTTGAAGAATTAGATACTGTTCATAATTCATATGAACAAGTAGATGGATATGCACAACTTAAAGAAGGTTATAAAATAACTGATAAAGAATGGTCTGAATTTAGACAAGAAGTTATAGGTGTTAATCAGTATTTACACGGTATATATAATAAAGAAGATGCAGGAGCAATGCAAAAATACGGTTTAGCTAGATTAGCTATACAATTTAGAAAATGGGCTAGACCAGGATGGAATAGAAGATTTGGTACTAAATTTGGTCAATCATTTTGGAATGAAAGACGTAATATGCTTGATGAAGGTATGTATGTAACTACGGCTAAATTTATGGTTACTATGCTAAAAGACTATAAAAACTTCTTTAGTAACGCTAAATTAAATTGGGATACTCTAGATGAAACTCAGAAAGCAAATGTTAAAAGATCAGCTATGGAATTATTATTAACTACTGGTGTATTCTTATTAGGACAAGCTCTTAGAGGTATGGAGGATGATGATAAGGAATTGGGTGAAACAGCTTGGTTTAATATATTAATGTATCAAGTTGATAGATTATGGACAGAACAAATGACTTATAGTCCTATGTATGGTTGGTTTAATGAAGGTAGTAAAATGATTCAATCTCCTACTGCTTCTTGGAATATGGTTGAAGATGTATTTAAATTGTCTTATAATTCATTTGCTTATCCTTTTAGATCTGAAGATGAAAGGATATTTAAATCAGGTGTTAATTACGGCGAAGGTAGAGTAAGTACTTATTTTAGAAAATCTATTCCTTTATATAACCAAATTGGTAGAATAGAAAGACTTAAAAAGAATAATAAATTTTACAAACTGTTCTAAAAAAAAGAAGATTAAAAGAAAAGGCGGGGATAAGTGTATCAAAACTTATCCCCTTTTTTTACGACTAAGTATTATGAAAGACATTAACCTTTTCTAAACAGGTACAATTTTTGTATATGTATCATCTTCACCATTATATCCATATTTATGTAATTTAGATGACATAAATTTATTATCACTCCAAAATAATATTTGTTTATTATCTGAAAATTTCTCAAAACAATCTGGTAATTCATTACAATCTAATACTACAAAATAAACTTTATCGTAGTAATCTTTTTCCATATTAAAATGATCCCATCCATCAGTTACTATAATAGCTGGTCTATTAGTTTTCTTAGCATTTTCTATACATTGTTGTATATCTGTTCCTCCATCTATTATTCTAGTAAATAAATTTTCTTTAGTAATTTTTTCCATTGCATTAGTATGAGCAAATAAATATATATCTTTTACTAAATTTAATTTATCTAGTTTAAATGCAAACATTCTAGATAAAGCTCTTAATGTAACATTAGAATTTGTAAAATTTGTTTTACATGTCATCGATCCAGAATCATCTATGTATAAATCAAAATTTAAATAATATTTTTTATCTTCTACAACTAAATCATCAAATAAAGCTTCATGTAAGAAATTCTCTATATTCTTTATTTCATCTATATCTTCAGCATCAAATATAGATTCATCTATAGTTTCACATTTACCTCCTACAGTTTGGGAAGCTCTATTTACTATATGTTTAACAAAATTATTTATACTACTTTTATCTAACTTCATTTTACTGAGCATATTTGAATTTAACATAGAACTAACAACTTCTATTTGAGAAGGATCTGTAGATTTACCTATACCCATAGACTCAGCATTATCCATATCTTTCTTTATTTTATTTACCGATGACCCAGCTATTTTAGATAAAGCTTTAGATGCATTATTATTTTTAGCATCATCGTTTCCTTCTTGTATCTTTTTATTTAAATCTTCTAAATCATTTTGATCATAATCATTACTATAAAAATATTTACCTAATTTATCTATTACTACAGACGCAGCCAAAAAACTATAAGCAAATCTATCTTCAGTTATTGTTTTTAATAAATGATTATCTAATTCAGTTAAAAAATTATGAAACCAATACATTTTTGGATCTATTTTTATAACTTTTTCTTTATTAAACCACAATTTAAAACAATCTATAGCTGCACTTTGGCCTTCTCTACCAACTGGTTGATTGTCTCCTGTACTATAAATATTTTGTATCCCATGTTTAAAGTATTCATAAAACTTTATATGTCTAAAAGCATTATCTAATACTCTAGCTAAACTTTCATCTATATCTGGTTTTATGATACTAAATTCTTGAAGAGATCGACCCTCATCAGGATCGATCCAATCAAAAATATCTTCTTCTAGTGTTTCTAATTCACTATTCATAATTTTATTTTTTAATTTAATTCTATATCTTGTTCTAATTCTAATAACCATCCATCTGGAATACTAACCATTAATTCGTTATTATTTTTACAATTGTTAGCAAAATAGTTTCTTATAACATCTATATCTTCTATATCATTAGATTGTTCTAAAATTTGTACAATACTCTCTGTTAAATCACTTATTTGATTATTATAAGTTTTAATTTTAGATATTTCTTCTAAATCATCTATAACTTGTTTTAGATATACCTGACTATAAGAAGCATTACCACCTTCTAATACACCACTTATACCATCTATTTTAGTTTTAAGAGAATTTTCTCTCTTAGTTTCTAATTTTGAAGATAAATTACTAAGTTTAGAAGGAGCTATTAATTCACAACATTTCATTAATGATCCTATATCATCTAGATCATATACTAATTTTACAGCTTTAGTAAGATTTTTTAAATAAGAAGCTGTTCTA
>NZCU01000023.1 GCA_002688395.1 Nanobdellota archaeon
TTAATATTTCAACAGAGAACTTTAAATTTATTTCAAAAAACTCAGAATCTATTCTAACTTATTTAAATAAAGAAACATTACCAGGACTAGAAATTTTGAAAGAAAAGATTTAAAACATTAAATTTCTTTAAATTAATAATGACATTAATCTTAGGTGTTGATGAAGCCGGTAGAGGGCCAGTAATAGGTTCTTTATTCATGGCAGGAGTTCTAGTAGAGGAATATAAAATAAAAGAACTAGAAAAAATAGGAGTAAAAGACTCTAAATTATTAACACATAAAGATAGAATAGAATTAGCTAAAAAAATAAAAAAAATTACTAAAGATTATGTAGTAACAGAAGTAAAACCAAAAGAAATAGATGAAGCTGTAGATGGAGATAATTCTCTAAATTTAAATTGGTTAGAAGCAGAACATATAGCTAAAATCATCAACAAATTAAATCCAAATAAAACTATAATCGATGCTCCATCCACAAACCCAGAAAAATTCAAAGAATATGTTAAAGATAAATTAAAAAATAAAAATATTAAATTGATAGCGGAACATAAAGCCGATTTAAAATTCCCAAGTGTGTCTGCTGCATCAATCCTAGCAAAAGTAGCTAGAGAAGAAAATGTTGAAAAAATAGAAAAACAAGTAAAAGAAAGTATTGGTTCAGGATATCCTTCAAATAAAATATGTCAAGAATTCTTAAAAAACAACTACAAAAAATACCCAGAAATATTCAGAAAATCATGGGCAACTTATAAAAAAATAGCAGGACAGAAGAATTTAACTGATTTTTAAAGAAACTTTTATAAACATTCGTCTATAATTTTAAAACAATGACAGTAATAAAGCGTATTAAATCAACAGGCTTCAAATCTTTCGCAAAACCTACAGAATTAAAATTTGGTAATGATTTCTCAGGTGTTATTGGACCAAATGGATCTGGAAAAAGCAATGTAGTAGATTCTTTATGTTTTGTTTTAGGAAGATTATCAGCAAAATCCCTAAGAGCAGATAAAGCAGCTAATTTAATATACAATGGAGGGAAAAAAGGAAACCCAGCAAAACACGCAGAAGTTTCAATTATTTTTGACAACACTAAAAATGATTTTCCAATAAAAGCACAAGAAGTAGAAGTAAAACGTCTATTAAATCAAAAAGGAAATTCTACATATAGAATAAATGGAGAACATAGAACAAGACAACAAGTTGTAGATTTATTAAGAACAGCAAAAATAAACCCTGATGGTCATAATATAGTATTACAAGGAGACATAGTTCATATGGCAGAAATGCCAACTGAAGAAAGAAGGAGAGTCATAGAAGAAATATCAGGAATCTCAGTATTTGAAGATAAAAAAATTAAAGCTCTAAAAGAATTAGAAAAAGTAAACACACAATTATCAGAAACAGAAATTGTAATGACAGAACGTGAAACTTATCTAAAAGAATTAAAAAAAGATAGAGATCTAGCTTTAAAATACAAAGATTTAGAAAAAAATATTAATAGAAACAAAGCTACTTATTTTAGTACTCAAATAAAAACAAAAGAAGAAAAAATAAAAGATACAGAATTAAGAGTTCTAAAAAACCAAAAAGACACAGATAGAATAAAAAATAATATAGAAAAATTAAAACAAGATATTGAAACAAGCACATCAACATTAAATAGTTTAACAGAAAGAATAGAATCAAAAGGTCCTGGGGAATCATTAACAAAAGAAATTGAAAACCTAAAAGAATCTTTATTAAAATCTACAACAAGAATAGAATCTATAAAAAATGAAATAAGTAGAATTAACCAAAGAAAACAACAATTAGGAAGTGATGTTTCAGACTCTGAATCAAAATCTAAATCTTTCTCAAAAGAAAAAGAAGATCTAAAAAACAATATAATCCAACTAAAAAAAGATAAAACCTCAACTCTAGAAAAACTAGAAAAATTCAAAAATAGACACAACCTAGGAAACATAGAAAAAAAACTATCAGACCTAGATTCTCAAATTGAAACTTTAAAAAATTCCTTAACTTCAACAGAAGAAGCATCAAGATTATTTCTAAGAGAAAAAGATCAGTTATCATTTAAATTATCTAATATTGAAGATTCAATTAACAAAGCAGGAAACAAAGAACAAACATCAAAATTAAAAGAATTAAAATCTAACTTTAAAACAACAACAGAAAATTTAAATAAAAACTTAGATGAAAATTCTTCTTTAACAGCTCAATTAAGCAATGCAAGAACATCTTTATTCAAACATCAAGAAGATCAAGCAAGATTTAAAGCAAAACAAGTATCAATAACAGAATCCTCAGCCTCATCCTTAGCAGTTAAAAAAATAAAAGAATCTACAATAAAAGGGATACACGGCGTAGTATCAGAACTAGCAGAAGTAGATAAAAAATATTCATTAGCTCTAGAAGTAGCAGCAGGTGCTAGAATTAATAGTGTTGTAGTAGAAAATGATGAAGTCGCAAGTAACTGTATTAAATTCTTAAAAGAAAAACGCTTAGGCATAGCAACTTTCCTACCTTTAAATAAATTAAAATCACGTCCATCAATGTCAACTTCTGTAGGTCATGGCTTAGCACATAAATTAGTTAAATATGATAATAAATATTCTGATGTTTTCAATTACGTTTTTGGCAATACGGTAATAGTTGATAATATAACAGCTGCAAGAAAATTAGGAATTGGAAAATTAAGAATGGTAACTCTAGACGGTGACCTAGTAGAAACATCTGGAGCAATGGTTGGAGGTTATAGATCAAGAAAATTCGGTTCCTTTAAAGAAACTGGATTCTCAGATAAGATAGTAGACCTAGATTCTGAAATAACCAGACTAAGATCTGTAATTAAAACTTTAGATAATAGAAAAGAAGAAAATGAATCCTCAATAGATACATTAAGGGAAACTAAAGCAAACTTAGAAGCAGGAATAATAAAAATAGAAAAATCTATACCAAATATAGATATAAAATCTTTAACCAAAGAAAAACAATTAATAAATAAAGAATTATCAAAAATAAACAAAGAACTAACAACCTTAAATTCTTCAACTTCAACATCTAAAGAAAAATTATCTAAATTAACCCCTTTAAGATCTGAATTCTCAAAAACAATAGCAGAAAAACAATCTCCTGAAGTAATGAAAGAATTAAGTGACTTAGAAAAATTAAAAGATTCAATAACAGAAAAAGAAATTCTATACACTACAAGAATAAGAAATATTGAAACTCAAGTAAGCGACATGTTAGGTCCTGAAAAAGAAAATATAATGAAAATTATGAAAGAACATGATAAAGAAACTGAAAACTTTACTTTAGAAATAGAAGAATTAAATAAAAAAATAGTAGAAACTAAAAACACATTAAAAGAACGCCAATCAAAAGAAAAAAAATTATACTCCGGCTTCAAAAAGTTATTCGCTAATAGGAATAAATTAAACTCAGAAATACAAAAAAAAGAATTAAAAATAAACAATGAAGAAAATAAAATTACATTATTCCAAGATAGAATAAATAATTATAATAATGATAAAGCAAAAATAATCTCAGAATTAGGAACTTTAAAACAAGAATTTGAACCTTTCAAAAATGAACAATTAAGAAAAGGAATGACATTTGAACAATTAAAAGATGAGATATATAAGTTTGAAAGATCAATAAAAGACATGGGTAATGTTAATTTAAGATCTTTAGAAATTTATAATGAAGTTCATCAAGAATACAACAAAATAATGGGGAAAGTACAAAAATTAAGATCAGAAAAAGAAGATGTTGTTTTTATGATAACTGAAGTAGAATCTAAAAAAACAGACGTATTTATGAAAACTTTCAACGAAATAAGTAAAAACTTTGAAACTATTTTTTCAAAATTATCAACAAAAGGAACCGCACATTTAGTTCTAGAAAATACTGAAAAACCCTTAGATGAAGGTGCAAGAATCTTAGTTAAAATATCTCAAAATAAATATTTAGATATCAAAAGTTTAAGTGGTGGAGAAAAAACATTAACCGCATTAGCATTTATTTTTGCAATCCAAGAATATGACCCAGCTTCTTTCTATGTATTTGATGAAGTAGATGCAGCATTAGATAAAAGAAACTCAGAAAAACTATCAAATTTATTAAAAAATTATTCAGATAAAGCTCAATATATAGTAATAACCCATAATGATGCTATAATCCATTCAGCCTCTCAACTCTACGGAGTAAGTATGAGAGAAAATGGTATTAGTAATGTTGTAAGTTTAAAAATATAAAAAAAGAAAAAAACGAACAAACTTAGTAATAAGTTTGTCCAGCAGATGTTTCTTCTCCGCCAAGTGATTCTTCGTCTTCGTCATCGCCTTTTAATTTATTAAAAGCGATTATTAATCCAAGGATTACTAATAAGATAGCTAGAATAGCGAATCCTATTTCTAATCCTCTTTTAACGTTTCCTAAGTCACTTACAGATTCAACATTTGCATTTAAGTTAACTTCTTTTAATGTTTCACCATCAGCTTGTACTTTAACAGTAAAGCTTTGTGTACCTTCAACATTAGCGTTTGGTGTTACTTTAACTAGTAATTCACCAGTTTCGCCAGCGTTAACTGAAACAAATCCAGGTTCAACACTTGATGTTCCCCATACTCCAACACCTAAAACTTCAGCTGAGTAAACAGCTCTGTCACTACCAAAATTTGCAACCATAACTTTGTAAGCTACAGTAGAAGTTTGTGCAACATTTTTGCTTACTGCATCAAGACTAATAACAGTTTCTGCACCAGCAGATCCAGCTCTTTCTCCATCAACATTTATAATGAAGTTTTCACTTAAAGTTTCATGTCCTCTATTATAGATTAATTCAACTTTAACATTGTAGTCTTTAGCTTCAGCACTTCTAGGCACTCTGAAGAATAAATCAACATCATCAGAACTTTCTTCATCCTCAATATTGTTGTCTTCAGGGACTAATTCATCAATATAGTCTCTTGCTAAAACACCTAATTCAGGAATGCTAACTCTAACTTGGATATCTTCTTCTTTCTTATCTCCCATGTTTTCTACTCTGATAGTTGAGAATAAGATTTCTCCAGCGTCAACACTTAAACCAGGTCTAAATACAACATCTTGGATTCTTAAGTCGTGTCTTTTTTCATCAATTTTAAAAGTAAAATCTTGTCTATCTTCGTTATTTCTGTCGAATACTTCAACATGAAGAGTATAAGATTCACTTAATCCATTGCTATCTGCGTCTATATCATCAGGAACTTCTACGAACAAAGTTCTATGGTATGTACCGTCTGGTTCAACTTTGAAAAGCTCGCTTCTCTCAGTAATATCTCCAAACTCGTAACCACCGATCCATGTTCTAACTCTAACATCATTATTAACAGAGCCAGTACCTTTTCCGTCAACCCAAACGTCAACTTCTAAAGTTTCTCCTCTATCAACAACAATGAAATTAGTATCTCCTGTGTTTACTTGTTTATCATTTACTTCAACCCTAGATATTTGATAATCTGGGCTGATACCTTGCACTCCAACTATTCCTAAAGCTAGGAATACTAAGAATACACTCATCAATTTATAAACTGATTTCATATTGTTTAACCCCCAAAATAATGAATATTTTGTTGTTATTTTACAGTTATAACTGCTTTATAAACCTTTCGGTGAGAACAAATCTTTATTATTTTATAATCACTATTAGTGACAAATTTTATCATTTTTTTTATCAAATTTTCTTGTAATCCTCTTATATATACGGAAAAAGATAGTTTCCCATATATATACTTTATCTTTTATTTCCACAAAACACCAAAAAACACCAAAATTTCAGTACTTTCAATGACAACAAAACATAAACTGGGGACTGAGGGATTCGCACCCCCGAATAGCGGTCTGGAGCCGCTCAGTTTCCTCCTAGCCTAAGCCCCCGATACAAATACTAATCCTAAAGTATCTTATAAATTTATCCTTATTCAAATAATTATTTATATCATTAATATCCTTTAAACTATATGTTACTATTTTACGCATTACTTCCAATAATTCTTATAATTATTTTAATGGGATTTTTCTCATGGCCTGCAAAAAAAACAATGCCATTAGCAGCAATCCTAGCAATTATCTTATCTATTGTTTTCTGGAAAATGTCTCCAAACTGGATCATAGCTTCTTCAATAAAAGGAACTTTAACAGCTTTCAATATTATGTTAATCATTTTCGGCGCCTTATCTTTAATGTATATCATCAAAGCAACAAAACTAATGGATATAATCATAGAGGATTTTAAAATTTTAACTCCTGATTCTAGATTACAAACAATAATTATCGCTTGGCTATTTGTAGCTTTCCTAGAAGGAATAGCAGGATTCGGAACACCAGCAGCAATAACAGCACCTTTATTATTAATCTTAGGGTTTCCAGTTTTAGCAGCGGTTTCATTACCTTTAATTTTTGACACAATCCCTGTAACTTTCGGAGCAGTAGGAGTCCCAATTACAATAGGACTAAAAACTTCTGTCCCAGCTTTAACAGCACAAAACTTACACCAAATAGGAATCTATTCATCTATCTTCCATTCAATAATAGCCCTATCCTTCCCATTACTAATCTTAGGTTTCATGACAAAATTCTTCTCAAAAGAAAAATCATTTCTACTAGGGTTAAAAGCTTGGAAATTAGCTCTAATCTCCTCAATATCTTTCATAATTCCATATTTCCTAGCAGCTTATTTCCTAGGCCCAGAACTTCCAACCATCTTAGGTTCTTTAATCTCGTTAGCCATTATAATTACTCTAATTCACAAAAGAATTTTCCTACCAAAAAAGCCATGGTCTTTTAATAAAAAAGTAAAATATTCAAATAAAAAAATAAATGTAAAAAAGAGTATAATCGCATGGTCTCCTTACGTAGCTGCCTCAGCACTTTTAGTAATAACTAGAATTCCATCCCTCTCAACTTTGATAAAAAAAGTCTCAATTAACTACAACAACATTTTCTCAACATCCTTAACTTACAACTTAGAAATTTTACATTCTCCGGGTGTTATCTTATTGGTAGTAGCAATATTAACAGCATATATTTTGAAATTAAAAACCTCTAAAATTATCAACAATTTAAAACAAGTTTTCTATAAAATTCTTCCAGCATCAATAGCTTTAATCTTCACAATTATCCTAGTACAAATAATGATAAACACTAACAACAATTTAACAAATTATGACAGTATGTTATTACTTCCAGCAAAATCTCTATCAGAATTAGTTGGAGTTTCCTGGTTATTCTTCTCTCCATTCATTGGAGGCTTAGGTTCATTTATCTCAGGAAGTAATACTGTCTCTAATTTATTATTCGGATTCTTCCAATATAATATGGCAGAAGGTTTGGGATTAAGTATAATATTAGTTTTATCACTTCAAGCTGTAGGTGGAGCAATTGGAAACATGATTTGTATCCATAACATAGTAGCAGCATGCACAACTGTAAATTATCTAGGAAACGAAGGAAAAGTTTTTCGAGCAAACATAATTCCATTTTTAATATATACAACAACAATAGGACTCCTAGGATTATTAGCTTTCTTTATAATTTAGACATAACACCCATTATTCCTCAGGATTTTCAATTTCAGAAAAACGTTCTAAAACTGCCTGTAAATCTTTCTCAGATCTAGAACCACTATACATTACTAAAGCATTCCTTGCTTTATCATATTTCATTGCTAATGGATTTATTACTCTTCGAGATGGAATACCAAAAATTTCAATCTCAAGTTTTCCAAATTTGTTTCTATATTCTTCAAAATTACTAAAAGAACCTTCTTTAGATTCATTTATCCATTCTTGAAGTAATAACTGTATTTCATTAGTATTCGCCATTTTTTATAAATATTCAACTAGCTTTTTAAATCTTTTTATAAAAAACCCCCTCACATAACTCGAAAAATTATGTTAAATTCACAAAATCTTTTATCAATTCTTTATTCAAAACTTCAGGATGAAATAACATCCCTTTAAAATTTTCAACTTCTAAACTTTCATCTAAACCTTCAATTTTAAAACTATGTAAATAATATTTATTATCTTCCACACCGATTTTTTTATTTTCAATTAAATCATAACCCAATATTTTACCAATAATATGCATTCCAGCACATATTCCCAATACAGGTTTTTTACAATTTTTCAACCAACTAAATTTATCTAAATTATCTAAATATTCATTATCTTTCAAAGCAGTTCCACAAATTATAACTTTATCAAAATCTAAATTTTTAACTTCTCTATAATCTACAACTTTAAAATCTTCTAATAAATCAGTTACAGGTCTAACAAACTCTTCATCATGTAATCTATTTTTATTAATTTTAAGTACTAGAACAGTCATAAAATTCCTCCACTTCTGTTTCATATTCTCCACCTTCTCCAGCAACATTAATACCATATTTCTCTTTTAATTTAATTAACTCTTTTACAACATTATTATCAATTATTTTTCCAACCCAACTTTCATCTAAACCTTCAGCTGCAACCTTTACAATTTTAACTTTGATCTTACTAGTAATTTCTCTTAATAATTCAACTTGATCTTTCTGCCAAAGAGGATTAAAACAATAAATATCTAAATCATCACAAATTCTTTGCACTCTAGAAGCTTGATATGTAGAAGCAACAGCACCAGTAACAACACCTTCTATCTCATATTCATCAATAGCTTTTTTTATGGCTATCTTCAAATCTTCTAACTCTTCCTCTTTTTTACCTTCAGTTCTAATTTTCAATAAAGGAATTTCTAATTTACTAGCTTGTTCTTCAGCCTTTTCAACAGGAGTATGAAACATATACGAATCTTTATTTTCAGAATCTAAAGTAATCAAAACTTTAATTTCATTTTCTTCACTAGCTTTATATAAAGCATAACTACTATCTTTCCCACCAGAAAATAATATACCTAAGTTCATAGTTAAATTTTAAAAAAATAGCTTTAAAATAATTTCTATAAAAACAAAACTTAAATACTTCTAAGTATTATTTAACTAAGAAGGAGGTGAAAAAAATAGTAGATCTAACAAAACAAGCTGATCAAGCAGTAAAAAAAATGAGATGGTATGATGTAGGTTTAGTAAAATTAAGTGTTGCTGCTTTTGTTTTAATGGTAGCTAAGCTATTCTCCCCAATTCTAGGACTTAAATGGTGGGTGTATTTGATAATAGCAGTAATAGCTGCAATAAAACCAACTTACACAGCATATTTACAGAAGTAATTACTTAATACTTACTTTTTTAGCTTTTGCTCTTTTTGATTTACTTTTAGTTACTTTAACTTCTAAAACCCCATTTTTAAAATTAGCTTTAGCTGTTTTAATATCTACCATAGTTGGAAATGGAATAATTCTATAATAACTTCTAACAGCACTTTCCACAATAGAAACATTCTTTTTCTTAGTTTTACTTGAAGATTTGTTCTTAACTTTAACTTCCAAATAATCTTCTGTAACTGTTAAATCAATATCTTTTTTATTAATCCCAGGCATATCAAATACAGCTGTAATAGTATTTCCTTTCATACTCACACTACTTATTGGCTGCATTATTTTATGTAAAGGTTTTCTAACTAAATTTTTACCATCTTCCTTTAATAATCTAACACTAGGCCTAGAAAAGAACTGATTAACTAGTTTATTCATTTCTTTATGAAATTTTCTTATTTCATCAAATGGATCTAACATCTTGAAAATATATATAATAAAATAGATTTATAAAATTATCGAATAAAAAATTTAATAGAAAATAATATAAAAGTACTAATTATTCTTTAACAATATGGACTTAAAATTCTATAACACTTTATCAAGAAAAAAAGAAGTGTTTCAACCAATAAAAAAAAGAGATGTTGGATTATATACATGTGGCCCAACAGTTTATAATTTTGCACACATTGGAAACTTAAGAAGTTATATTTTTGGAGATATTTTAAAGAGAACTTTACACTATAATAAATTCAGAGTAAAACATATAATGAACATAACCGACGTAGGACATTTAACTTCAGATGCAGATACAGGAGAAGATAAAATGTTAAAAGGCGCTAAACGTGAAAAAAAAACAGTTTACGAAATAGCAGAATTCTACACAAAAGCTTTCAAAGAGGATCTAAAATCCCTAAACATACTTCCGCCAGATAAATGGATTAAAGCAACAGACCATATTAAAGACATGATTAAATTAATACAAAAATTAGAAAAAAAAGGTTTTACATATAATAAAGGGGGAAATGTTTACTTTGACACTTCTAAATTTAAAACTTATGGAGAACTAGCAAAATTAAATTTAAAATCTACAACCAAATCAAGAGTAGAAAAAGATATTAATAAAAAATCTCCACATGACTTTGTTCTATGGTTCACAAAATCAAAATTTACAGAACAAGAAATGAAGTGGCCTTCCTCTTTTGGTAAAGGATATCCAGGATGGCATATAGAGTGTTCAGCAATGTCAATTAAATATTTAGGAAAACAATTCGATATACATACTGGAGGAATAGACCATATTCAAGTCCATCATACAAATGAAATAGCCCAATCAGAAGCAGCAACAGGAAAAAAGTTTGTTAACTATTGGTTACATAATGAATTCTTAATTTTAGACAAAGAAAAGATGGCTAAATCAGGTAGTACTATTCTATTAAAAACGTTAATAGATAAAAACTACGATCCGTTAGCTTACAGATATTTATGCCTAACATCACATTACAAAAAACCATTAACTTTCAGTTTTGAAAGTTTAGACGCAGCTTCTACAGCATTAAATAATTTAAAAGAAAAAATAAAAGACCTCCAACAACCCTCAAAACCAATAAAAAAAGAATCTAAATTAAGTAAATGTATAGAAAGATTTGATTTTGCAGTTAATGATGATCTAAATACACCAGAAGCATTAGCTGTTGTTTGGGATCTACTAAAAGATGATTCAATTAGCAATAAAGAAAAACATAAAACTATCTTAAATTTTGATAATATTTTAGGATTAAACTTAAAAGAAATAAAAAAAGAAAAAATTAATAAGAAAGTTAAGGAACTCATAGAAGAAAGAGAACAAGCCAGAAAAGAAAAAGATTTTAATAAAGCAGATGTAATAAGAGAAAGATTAGAAAAATTAGGTGTTATATTAGAGGATACAAAAGAAGGGGTAAAATGGCGAAAGAAATCTTAAATTATATTTCTGAATTAAAGAAAAATATTAAAGTTGTAGATTTAGAAAAAATAGACCGTAACTGGAAAAGCTATGGAAGGACAAAAGAACTTTATAACCTTGCCTTAATAAGAATGGGTTTAAAGAACGCAAGAAAATTCTTAGAAGAAAATAATGAACACAGATTATTATCAACTCTAGAAAAAATTGAAGTGAATTTTGAAGATAAAAAAATAGACATAGTTCTACAAGATTTAGAAAAATTAGAAAAACTAAGCAAATCAATAAAACCTGAAAAAAAATTTAATTTTAAATTAACTTCAAATCTACCTAAAGAAATAAAAGATGATATGGAATCTGATTTTAAAGAACTAGAAAAATGTTTTAGTTACGATTGTTACAGAAGCAGTGTTATATTATGTGGGCGTATATTAGAAACAGCATTACATAGAAAATACTATGAATTAAGTGGTAATGATTTGTTAGAAAAATCTCCTGGAATAGGTTTAGGAAAAATAATAGCCAAACTAAAAGAAAAGAAATTAAAAATAGAACCTGGGTTATCTCAACAAGTACATTTAATAAATCAAATCCGAGTTTTTAGTGTACATAAAAAATCTTCTAACTTTGAACCTTCTAAGCAACAAACTTATGCAACTATATTATATACTATTGATAGTTTAAACAAATTATTCAAATGAAAGAATGTAAAAAATGTGGACATGAAGTTGATAAAGGAACTTACTGTACTTGTTCTTGCCATAATGATTTTAGGGGTAAAAATATAAAATAACCCTATTATATTCGGTCCTTAATAACTCTAACCAAACATAAAATTATTAAAGAACTAACTATACTATATAATAATAATTTCTTAACAATTTCTTCAAATATTTCCTGCGGCAATATCTTAATCAAATTATCCTCTAAAGGATTTAGCAACCATAAATCATTACTAAAAGCTATTTTATGAAAATTTAAAAAAACAGCATCAAAACTGATAAAAGATAAAAACAACAACAATAAAATAAAAATTATCAAAGAATAACAACCATATTTTACACCTCTTAAAAATACTTTAAATCTTTTGATGTAATATACCCCAAATAATACCAAACTTAAACCACTTATCCACATTAATAATTTGGATAGATTAAACAAACCTCTAACATCTTTTAAATGAATTATTTCCTTATTATTTAAAAATCCCTCTTCTAATTCTATATCTTTGCCATTAACATAATATAATATCTTACTAAACTCCTCCTCAATATTAAAACCATCAATAACTTCAAATCTTTCAAAGTAAAAATCTTCATCAAAAGAAACTATTTGTAAATTAATTAACAACAAAAAAACAAATACACTTAAACTAATAATGACTACATTTCCTCTATCACTTAACTTAATCATATATTCTTCTATAAATAAAGATTATATAAATTTTAGTAAAGCTTAAAAACCTTTAAAATTTACAATTTTTTAATGGACGGCCATAGTAGTCTGGTCCTACCTAGTAACATTCCGAACCTAGAAGTCAAGCAGGCTAACGTCTTTTGTTGTACTGTGCTTCTGCACGGGAAGCTTGGATGCTGTTCATTACTTTTTTATTTCTTATAACCCATAAATTTTGTAGTTACTAGGAGTTTAAACAAAAATTGTTCTTACTACTATAAAATAGAAACATTTATATACTGAAATTAAAGCAATTATAAGTATATTACCTTAGGGGGGAATTAAAAAAATGTTTAAACAATTATTTATTATATTAATAGTAGCTGCATTATTAGTTACTAGTGCAACAGCTGCTTTAACAAAATCAAATCTTGTTGCAGGAACAAGAGAATTACCAGACTCAGATTTTAACAATGATGGTACAGTAAACTTAGATGATTTTTTCTTATTTGCAGATAATTTCGGAAGTACAAATAAGGAGTTCGATCTAGATGGAAACGGACAAGTTAATTTGTCAGATTTCCTTGATTTTTCTGCAGATATGATAGCCGATGATAACCAAGAACCAGAACCAGAACCAGAACCAGAACCTGAACCAGAACCTGAACCAGAACCTGAACCTGAACCTGAACCAGAACCTGAACCAGAACCTGAACCTGAACCTGAACCTGAACCAGAACCTGAACCTGAACCTGAACCAGAACCTGAACCAGAACCTGAACCTGAACCTAAAATAATTTCAACTATGGATCTTGATAATAATGGAGTAGTTAATCTAACAGATTTCACAGATTTCTTTGTACCTCAATTTGGAAATATGGGGGCAGCAGATTTCGATAGTAGTGGAAAAGTAGATTTAACAGACTTCTTTTTATTTGCAGATAATTTCGGAGAAACAGTAGAAATTGAAGATGAATTAATAAAAATAGGATCTCCAAGTCCAGCAGACAACACAGAACTAGTAAACCCAGTTTCAAGAGTTTTTAGTTGGACAAGCGCTGTAGATGTTGGAAACACAGTTACCTATGAATTTTATTTATTCAAAGGAGGTGCTTGGAGAGATGATGGAACAAATAATAGAGCACTTGAAGATGCAAAAAATATAAGAGAAGATACTCCTATTAAAACATTAATAAATAATGATATAATACCTACAATTGCAATAGAAGATCTTCATGATTTCACAGTTTATTATTGGAAAATTAAAGCGATTAAATCTAATGGAGAAGAAACTCTAAGTCCAGTGTGGAAATTTTTCACTAACACAAGAGGACAATTATCTTCTCGTGAATGGATACCACAAGGTATTGAAAATATTCCACCAACAGCACAAATTACAAGCCCTAGTATTAATAGTGGAAAAGGAGCTTATCTTCCTTTTACAGGAATTGGAAATGACGAAGATGGAAGTATAGTTTCATACGAATGGTTAATTCCAGGAGCTATTCACGTTAAAGGAGCAGATAAACAAAATATATTTGCTCAGTTTCCACAATCAGGAGATTATATTGCTCAATTTAGAGTTCAAGATGATAAAGGAGATTGGAGTGTATGGAGTTCAGTTAATATAGTAATTGATGAAAAATATGCACCAAATAGACCATCTAATCCAAATCCTAGAAATGAAGAAAGAATCTCAGGAACAGTACATTCATTTTCTTGGAATGCTGATGATAGAGACAGTAATATTGTTACTCATAATTTAAGAGTAAGTAGAAATTCAGATTTCACATTTGTAATTTCTGATAAAACTTTCGTAAGAGATGATAGAACACAATCAACAAGACCTAACATAGGAGTAGGTAGTTTAGATAAAGATATTAATTATTGGTGGCAAGTTGTATCAACTGATACAGATGGATTAAGCACTTACAGTCCAATATGGACATTTGGACCTGGTGGAGAAGAAACAGAAAGAAAAGTATTCATAAGAACTGATGATCCATTCAGAGCTACTGACATAGAATCTGGATCTTCTAGTAGTGAATCTGATTCAGGAAGTACATCTACACCTCCAGTTGTAACCCCTCCTGTAGTTACACCACCTGTAGTTACACCACCAGTTGTAACACCACCTGTTAATCAAGCACCTGTATTAACATCAATTGGAAATAAAAATGTTAATGAAGGAAATTTATTAAGTTTCTCAGTATCGGCTACAGATGTTGATGGAGATTCTTTAACATTCTTAACATCAGGATTACCTTTAGGAGCTAGCTTTAGTGGAAACACATTCACTTGGACTCCAGATTTAACACAATCAGGAAGCTACCCAGTTACATTTAGTGTAAATGATGGTAATGGAAATACAGACTCAGAAGCTATAACAATAACAGTTGGAGATGTTAATCAAGCACCTGTATTAACAGTTAATGATATTTCTGTAAGAGAAGGAAGAGATGCTGTTATTGTTGCAACAGCTACAGACTTTGATAATGATGCAGTAACTTTCAGTGTAAGTGATTCAAGATTTGTTCAAACATCTCCAGGGATATTTGTTTGGAGTACTTGGTTTAAAGATGCAAGTGTATTTACAGTAACTGTAACAGCTTCTACACCTGATGGACAAAGTGACAGTAAAGTAGTAAGGGTTAAAGTAAAAGATGTTAAAATAGATCATCCAAGAGTTGAAGTATCAGGAGCATTCGCTTTGAATGAAGGCGGTTTAGTAAACCTTGGAAGTCCTTTAGAACTTTATGTAAATGTAAGAAATGATGGTAACACAGATGATGAAAGCACAGTAATATCTGTAACAATCCCAGAATTAGATATATATGAACAATTAGGTATATTTAGTTTAGATTCAGGAAGTAAATTTTTAGATATAGTAAGCATAGATTTAGGACCTGATGTAATTTCTGGAAATGAATATTTCTTCATTGTTGAAGCAGAAAGTGATGATGCAAGCGACTTAAAGTTTGGAAGCTTTATAGTTGCTTAAATCTTTCTTTTTCTTTATTATATTCTAAAACAACTACCTTAAAAACACTAAGGAAAAATATATATATAAGTAACTACTTAAAGTTGTCAAAGGTGATTACATGGGTTTAGGATCTTTCTTAAAAAAAGGGACTGGTATGAATTACTTAGATGGAGAAGACGACAAAGGTAACTCATCAAAAAAAGAATCTAAAAAATCAGCTCCTTCTACTGGATTAAGTAAACACGATGAAAAATTATTAAAAAACTTAGAACAAACACTAAAAAAAGTAAACAATCAAATAGAAGATATGTTAGAAAAAGTTAGAGTTAGACGTGGTTTGTAATTCTTATTAAAATTAATACGCCGGGACTGGGATTTGAACCCAGATATCCATAAGGAAACAGGATTAGCAATCCTGCGCAGTACCATGTTGTGCCATCCCGGCATACCAATATAATTTTATTTTTTGCTTTTAAACTTTTCTCTAAAAGCTTAACTTAACGCTTTCCATCTCATCTAAACTTTCTTCAATTAATTTATCAAAATTTAATTTTTCCAAAACCTTTTCAACTTCCACAATTTTAACACTTGTACTAGGCTTTCTAGAAATAATACTACAACAATCCTTATATTTTTTAATACTCTCTTCATAAGTTCCAATTTTTTTAGCTAAGTCAACTATTTCTTGCTTATCAAAAGAAAGCAACGGACTTAAGATAGGCAAATTAACCTTAAACCTAGAAGAATTAATATTATCTAAAGTTTGACTAGCAACTTGTCCTAAACTATCCCCAGTAATAAGAGCCTTATAACCATTTTTCCTAGCAATTACTTCTCCAAATCTCAACATGAAATTTTTAAACATAACAACATCTAAACTCTCAGGAACTTTCTCCATAGAGGATAATTGATAATTATGATAGGGGATAACAAACATTCTACAACTACTCTGAAAAACATTTAACTTATCTAATATGGTTTTAATTTTAGTTTCTTCAACATATTTATTATTTTGCAACGCATGGAAATGTAAGAAATCTACTTTACATCCTCTTTTCATCATCAAATAAGCTGCTAAAGCAGAATCTATTCCACCTGAAAATAAACATAAAACTTTCCCACTAGAACCAACAGGCAATCCTCCCAATCCTTTTATTTTCTTAGTATACAAATAACAATTTTTAGAAGTTATCTCAATAAACAAAGTTTCATCAGGATCTGAAAAATTTATCTTAATCCCTAGTTTATTTACACCCTCTCCAATTCTTTTATTTAATTCTAAAGAAGTTAATGGAAAACTTTTATCACTTCTAGTTGTAGATAAAGCTAAATTTTTAATTTTTAATTTCTTGATCATACCTAAAGATTTTTTTATAATTTTATCTACATCTAATTCGCTTTCTTCAACAAGAGAAAAATATTCTATTCCAAATATATTTTTTAAATTTTTCCAATCTTTAGACTTACTAGAAACAACAACTCTCTTAGAATCCATTTTAATTTCATCAACATCTAAATTATTTTTAATATTCTCAATTAATCTATTCTCAAAAAACCCTCTATTCTTTCCCTTTAATCCAATTTCTCCATAATGAACTATTATTTTCATATTGATAATTTACTAAACACTATTTATAAATCTTTATATTGTCACCACTTTTATAAAGTAAAATAAGAAAAAACCAAAAATTCAATTTTTTCAGTTAATTAAGCTTTTCTCCAATTCTTTCCCACTATCAAGCTCAAATGTATTTAAAAATATCAACTCACTATCTTTAGAAATATAAACAGACATCTCTTCATTATCAACAAAAACAGCAACCTTATACATTCCATTCTCTTCTTTAATATCTAAAATCTTAACATCTACATCACTAGGAACTAAAGTATATATAAAATCTCTAACCTTAGACTCTATACTTTCTTTAGTAGTACCACCAGTAACTTCATTAATGCCAAAATTAGAAGTAAAAAAGGAAATAAGCAATAATCCACCTAAAACAATAACACTAATAATCCATATAGATTTATTCTCTTTTTCCATAAATATTCACTACCATTCAATGTTTAAATAATTTTCTTATAATCTTAGAGAGATAAATTTATTAATGAGGACTTCTTACTAATGTCTAGATGTTTGAATTTTTAAAGAGGTTTAGAAAAGAGGATGAAAGTAGAGATGAGATTCTTAAGAGATTAAAAAAGAGGTATTTAGATGAGTAGAGTCATAGGAGTGGTTTCAATAAAAGGAGGGGTAGGAAAAACAACTACAGCTGTAAACTTAGCAACAGTCTTAGCAAATGATTTCCATAAAAAAGTTTTACTAGTAGATGCAAATTACTACGCACCAAACTTAAACTTTCACCTAGGAATACTAGACCCTATTAATACTTTAAATGACGTTTTCCAAAATAAAATAAAAATCTTCGATGCTGTCTACAAACATAATTTAAATTTTCATTTTATAGCTTCTTCTTTAATATCTAGAAAAGTTGATCCAATGAAGTTAAGAAACCAAATTAAAAGTATCAGAAGTTTCTATGAAGTTATTATCTTAGACTCAAGCCCTAGTCTAAATGAAGAAATGTTAAGTGTTATGTTATCCTCAGATGAATTAGTCGTATTAACAACTCCTGATTATGCTACTTTATCTACAACACTAAAAGCAGTAAGAGTTGCAAAACAAAAAAATATTCCTATTAATGGATTAATATTAAATAAAGTAAGAAAACATAAATGTGAGCTTTCATTAGCAGACATAGAACAAGCAACAGGCGTTCATGTTTTAGGCGTGCTTCCAGATGAAGCTAAAACAATTGATGCTCAACATTCTTTAACCCCAATATCTCAATATCATCCAAACGCTGAAATTTCAGTAGAATATAAAAAAATAGCAGCTACTCTAATCAATGAAAAATATGATGATACTCGTTTTTTATCTAACTTAAAATCAATATTCTCTAAAAAAGTAGAAAAACACGAAATAAATAGAGAATTATTCAAAACTAGAAGATTTCTGAAAAAATGAAAGCAACTTTCAAAAAAGGTATTGGTTTTGGATTAACCTCAGGAATAATTACAACAATAGGAACTATAATCGGCCTAAACTCAGGAACTCACTCTAAATTTGTTGTAATAATAGGAGTTGTAATAATAGCAATTTCAGATGCTCTATCAGATGCTTTTGGAATGCATGTCTCAGAAGAAACCTCAAAAAAACAAACAGAACATGCAATCTGGGAAGCAACATGTTCAACATTCTTAGCTAAAAGTATATTCGCAGCTTCATTCATCATTCCTTTAGTTTTCTTTCCTTTATCAACAGCAATTATTATTAGCTTAATTTGGGGACTAATATTAATAATAGCAGTAAGTTTATTCATCTCAAAGAAACAAAAAATCTCTCCTTCTAAAGTTATAGTAAAACATATTTTAATCACAGCTCTAGTTATTATATTAACACATTATATTGGAAAATATCTATCTTCTTTGAGTTTCTAACATCGATACTTTTTTAAATTGAAAAA